>JAHWJF010000109.1 GCA_019348515.1 Chloroflexota bacterium
TGTTCAGCGGCTGCTGCGCAGTCAGGGTCACGCCCCCGGTCTGGGTGTGGAAGCGCATCATCTCCGACCGTGGATCGTGCGGGACATATCGCTCCCGGATAAGCCGGGCCCACAGGCGCCGCACGGCGCGGAACTTGGCGACCTCCTCGAATATATCCGAGTGAGCGGCGAAGAAGAAACTCATCCGCGGCGCAACCTGGTCGATCGCCAACCCGGCGGCAGTTGCCGCTTCGATATATGCCAGGCCGTTGGCGATCGTGAATGCAATCTCCTGCGCGGCGGACGACCCCGCCTCGCGTATGTGATACCCAGAAACCGAGATCGTGTTCCACGACGGCAGATTCCGCGCGCAGTAGGCAAAGGTGTCCGTCACCAATCGCATCGAGGGTCGCGGCGGGAAGATGTACGTTCCACGTGCCGCGTACTCTTTGAGGATATCGTTCTGGATCGTCCCCCCGAGCGATGCCAGATCGACTCCCCGCTCCTCCGCGACAATCTCGTACATCAGCAAGAGCAACGCGGCCGGGGCGTTGATAGTCATCGACGTCGTGACGGCAGCCTGATCGATACCGTCGAAGAGTCGGCGCATGTCGTCAACGGTTGAGATCGGCACGCCTACACGCCCGACCTCGCCACAAGCACGCTCATCATCCGAGTCGAGCCCGAGTTGCGTGGGGAGGTCGAACGCGACGCTCAACCCGGTCGTGCCACGCCCCAGGAGGAGCCGGTACCGGGTATTGCTCTCCTCGACGGATGAAAAACCGGCATATTGGCGCATCGTCCAGCGCCGGCCCCGGTACATGGTGGGGTAGATGCCACGCGTGTAGGGAAAGACGCCGGGATCAGGCTCCGGCTCCCCTCGATCGATTGCCCGATACACGGGTGCAATCGCGATTCCAGAGTCAGTCACGATCTCATCGTCGACTGTGGCCATTGAATCGTTGCCTCATGTGGTCGTCGCGATGGCGGCGTAGCCCGGCTGGCCATCCACAGCCTTCGGGCTCCCTACTCCTGGACGAGCTCGGTGAGCACCCCGCCGCATGAATCAGGGTGGATGAACGCGATGCGCCACCCGTGCGCCCCGATCCGGGGCTCCGCATCGATCAACCGGACGCCTGCCGCATCGAGATCCTGCAGCGCCAATCTCAGATCCGCAACGGCGTAGGCGACATGATGCATCCCCTGGCCACGCTTGGCGAGGTAGCGGGCGATAGGCCCCTCCGGGTCCGTGGGATGAATCAGCTCGATCCAGCCGGTTCCCGAGCGAAAGGTGGCAACCTCAACCTCCTGCTCGGGCAGGATGAATCGCTCGTCGCCGGCAAATCCGAGTCTCCGGTAGCGTGCCAGGGCCTCGTCGAGGTCGGACACGACGATCGCCACGTGATGGAGTTCGGGATTGCCAAGATGCGATCCGGTCTCGCCCAATCCGCTCACTAGTCGGCGGCGATGGGAACGAACTGACCGTAATCAGGTGGCTCGGGGAACGCGGCCGACTCGGCAAGAACAGGCAAATCCACCCGCAGCGGGTCCGCATCCTTCCGCATCACCAAACCGCGTTCGCGCCGGCCGCTGAGCTCGAAGTACGCGCGTAGCACGCGGTCGGCGACCGGAACGGCATAGGCCGAACCTTCTCCGCCGTCCTCGACGATCACGGTGATGGCAATCTCCGGATCGTCATAGGGCGCGAAGCACGTGAACCAGGCATGCTGGCGATCGTAGAGGCCATTCTCATCAGCCTGCCCGATTTCGGCGGTGCCGGTCTTGCCGCCGATAGTGATCTGGGGCTCGTTGGCCGGATTGGTCATCGGCCACTTCGTCTGTAGCCCGCCGCTGCTGGGGGCGGTGCCAGTCGGACCGTGTACGACCCGGCGCATCCCCTCGCGTGCGACGTCCAGGTGCTCCTTACGGATGCCGACCTCGCGTTGTACGATCGGCTTGACGACGATTTCGGCGGGTGGCCGGCCGTCGAACGTCTCGCGCACCAGCCGGGGCTTGAGAATCTTGCCCTGATTGGCAAACGCCGCGGTGTTCAACGCGAGCTGGAGCGGGGTCGTCAAGAAGAATCCTTGACCGATCGAGACGTTGATGGTGTCTCCAACCGACCACCCGGTACCCTGAAATGTCCGCGCCCGCCATTCCGCGTCCGGGACTACGCCGGGCGCCTCAGTCGGAAGCTCGATGCCGGTGGGAGCGCCGAACCAGAACCGCTCGCTCAAGTTCTTCTTGATCAGCTGAATGCCAAGTCCTTCAAAATAGTGCTTCTCACCCAACGTATTAGCCGCGACGTTTTTGTCCCGGTAATGGAGGTACTCACTCTTACTTTCGTCGATCGGTTGTCGCGGAGCGCCGACGTTATAGAAGAACACGTCGCATGACTGTTCGATCGCTCCATAAACATCGAGCGCCTGATGCCCGCCGAGTCGCCATGCCCAGCACGGGTGCGTGTTGCCTTTCGATTCATCCCAGGCGAACGGGACCTGAATGGCGCCGGTGCAGGTGTAGGTTTTCTCGAGGGTCAACTTGCCTTCCTGAAGCGCGGCCGCGGCCAGAAACGGCTTGATCGTCGAACCCGCCGGGTATTCGCCGCGGAGCGCCCGGTCGACCAATGGCTTGTTCGCTTCTTCGCTGGCGTACTCCTGGTACTTCCGCTGGGAGATGCCGTCGACAAAGAGCTGGTTGTCGTAGTGTGGGTAGCTGACCATGGCCAGCACCTCGCCGGTTCTTGGATCGAGCGCGACTACGGCGCCCGCGCCCGACTCCTGCTTGACCCGCCGGGTTGGGTCTACCCGCTCAATAGCTCGTCGATCCGCGTTCGAATACTGAATGCCGGCGGCAAGAATCTCGCTCGCCGCCCGCTGTAGCTCGAGATCGATCGTCAGCGCGACGTTCTTGCCAGGAACCGGGTCGATCGTCGAGCGAGGAACCACCCGCCAGGATGACCCGCTCGCGTCCATCTCGATGATGCGACGACCTCGCTCACCACGCAGCGTCGACTCGAGATCGAGCTCGAGACCATCCTTCCCTATCGCGTCGGTCTGATCGTAGACCGGGTACCCCAACTCGTCCTGGTTTTTCGGATTGTCGAGGTCGCGTTGGCTGATCTGCCCGACGTAGCCAAGGATGTGAGACATAGCCTCACCTCCGGTGTAGCGGCGGATCAGCACCCCGTCCTCGAGCTCGACCCCAGGTAAGTAGAGCTTGTTTGCCTCGAGCTTGAGTGCCGTCTCGCGGGGCACGCCGGTCTTGACGACGATGCGCTCCATGTAACGACCGTTCTCGACCAGGTAGTCGAGCTGGTTCATCACCTTTACGCCGGGGATTTCATTGAGATGCGCACGGCAGAGGGCCGCTTGATCGGTTGTCAGGTCGTCTTCGAGGCGGACGAGAAAATTCCTGTCCATCTCAGATTCGATGTAATCCGTCCACGCCCGCAGGGCATCTTCGCCGAGCGCTTTGACGACACTGTCCATGGTGCTGTGGTCGCCGACGGAATTGATGGCGCGATCGACACGCCCCGCCAAGCGGGAGTCCGGCGAAAGGAGGACCGCCAGTACATTGCCAGCCGATACGAACCGCGGAGTCGTTGGCCAGGCGACGACCTCGCCCGCGATGAGTTGCCCGTCAGCCGAGATGCGCGCGGAATCGGACTTTCGCGCCGTTGCATCCGGATAGACGAATACCTGAAGATCTTGACTATTGACCCGAATGACCTGCCCGGGCACGCGAAAGAAGGGGTACAGGACGGTCTGGTCAGTCTGCTCGACGGTGAGCGTCTTCCCAAGGAGCTGGGCAGTGCGCACGTAGACCGTCTGATGTGCGCTGGCAGGCACGTTGCGGGGGTCGAGAACGAGCGCGTCGGGCAGGCTGAGCGCATTGATAATTTGATCGAGGACTCCTCGTCGCTCGGCCTCATCGGCTGGGAGCTCCGCCGGTAAGACGCGCACCTCCCACGTCTCCCGGTTAACGGCGAGCTCCCGGTGCTTGCGATCGTAGATAATGCCTCGGGTTGGCTTGAGGGTTTCGTCTTGCCGAATGTTCTGGACCGCCTCGGAGCGGTAGCGTTCCCCTTCCAACACCTGCATGTAGCCCAAACGGCCGGCGAGGAGGGAGAAGGCGGCCACCACCGCGCCCCGGCTGAGCAGCATTCGGCGCGTCATCATCGCCTGCTCCGGCCGCGCTGGAGGCCCGGGACGCCGCTTCCGCCCGGAGCGGAGGTGTGGTGGGTCGTACGGAATTCGCTTATTGCGCCCCATTATGTTCGCTCAGGCTCCATGCGCTGCAACCACCCGAGAAACCCGAACACCGGGGGCACCAGCAACGCGTTCAACAGCGACTGCAGTAAGGTCACTCGCCCCAGCACCTGGGACGCATCGCCGCCTTCTCCCAGGAGTCCACGCAGCGCGAGCAATGTGCCAACGTAGATAAACGTTGCCACCATCGCCAGGACCATGGGAAATACCAGAGCGCTATGGAAAAACCGGCCGCGCGACAAGCCGCCGAGCAGTGCAACCGGCAGCAATGCCAGGGCGTTCGCTCCTAGCCTGTCCAGGCCAAGAACGTCGAGCAGAAAACCGGCGACAAACACCCACACGAGTGCTTCCGGAACCCCGCGGTAGGCACTCCACCCAAGCAACAGCACAAGGACCAACCCTGGGGTCACGGCGAGAAGCTGCCACCGCGGCAATAGCGCGGTCTGCAGCAAAGCGGCCACAATCAACAGCAGTCCAAACACCGGACGCGTCACGTCTGGTGACCCTCCAACCCCGACCAGGCATTCCTTGGTGTCCCTCAACACCGACCGGTGCGACCCGGGCCGGATGCCTCCCCGCGGTCATTGCCATAATAGCAGAGGGAACTCGATGGGGGTGTACGGACATACCGATCCACAGACCTGGTGCGGCACCTGACTAGTGGACAGCCGCGTCAATCAGATCGGCAGCTGAGTCGGCGCCTCGCTCCCGGGAAACCTTCCGCGCGATGTTCACGGCGGCGTCGAGACGTGCCCGGTCGTCGAGGAGTCGTCCCAGCTCGTGACTGACCCGGCCAGACCGGTACTGACCTCGTGCTATGACACGGGCCACTCCGAGGCGGGTCGCGCGCCACGCATTATCCGCCTGATCGTGTGCATATGGCATGATCAGCATCGGTTTACCGGCCAGGAGCCCTTCCGAGAGCGTTCCAATACCACCCTGATGCACGATCGCACGCGCAAATGGGAACACGAGATCGTGCGGCGCGTACGGTACGGCAATAGCGTCTTGCGACGGGCTCGTGGATCGCTCCTGGTTGCCGTGACCCACGACGAGCACCGCGCGAAGACCGAGGTGGCGGGAAGCGTCCGCGCTCTCTTGAAAGAACGTACCCGGATCGTTTACGGCGGTCGTGCCGAGGGTGAAGACGATCGGCGGCTCGCCGTTTTCCAGAAATCCGCGCAATCCGGGATCCAGCAGCCGCTCTCGAGGGCGATAGAAGGGAAAGCCGGTAACACGGGCCTGGGGCGGCCAGTCAGGCTGACGATCACCAAGCACTCGCGGAAACAGCCCTAGGGAAAGCAGCGGTGAATGCTGCCCCTCCCAGAGTGGATGGTTCTTCACTGGAGCCAATCCGAGCTCGGCGCGAAGCTCGTGCCACTCCTTCGACCATGGATCGGTCAGCCAGCGCGCCATCTTCAGTGCGCGCCTGCTTGCTCGTGGGCCGAGGGTGCGGAATGTCGCCGAGAGCCAGCGAGGTCCTACCACCGGTGGCTCGTACGCGGAGAGGTACCCCATCGGCTGCATGACCGCCGAAAGCCACGGCACACCTTTCGCTTCCGCGGCCAAGCGCGCGGCGCTTGCTAAGGGATGAGCTACAACCACATCCGCGTCGTGGGTCGCGCGTTGCAGATCTACAAGCGCATCTCGGAGTGAAGGGAGAAACATTTCGCGGAAGACGGTAGCCGGACCCTGGCGATCACGAACGAGGCGGTGCAGAAAATCAGGCTCCTGCTGCCCAGGCGTACGATCCGGACGCACGGGGGCAAACCGCAAATTCTCGACCGCGACCCGATCCCGGTAGATCTCACTCGTTGCCACGATTGGATCATGGCCTCGTGCGCGAAGCTCTGCGCCAATGGCCAGAAAGGGTTGCAGGTCCCCTGGCGAGCCGTATGTGGCAAGGACGATGCGTTTTCCGGCTCCCGGGCGTGCCATGCGTGGCAGCGTACCCGACGCCGCGGCAGCGGGATGGAGGCTATCACTCCCCAGACGCTGCCCCGATCACGAGCAAGCGGCGATGTTCCAGCTCCTCTATGCCAGAATGACGAGACTACTGCAGTGGGACCCTCTGTACACCGGACTTTCGCGGGTGAATCCTGGAGTTGACGATCCGTGAGCAATTCAGACGACCACCTCAGCCGCGACGACCGGCAACGAGCGGCATCCCTATTCAAGGCGTATGACGTCCGAGGCATCGTGCCGGACGAGCTCACTCCCACGCTCGCCAGAGAGATCGGCCGGGCCATCGTGGCCACGATCCAACCGGATACCGTGGTTGTCGGCCGCGACATGCGTGTTTCCAGTCCCCTCCTGGCGTCGGCATTGATAGAAGGCATTCGGGACGCTGGCGCCGACGTGGTCGACATCGGGATGGTTTCGACCGACGCCCTCTCATTCGCCGTCGGCAAGTTCGGATACCCGGCCGGGGTCATGGTCACCGCGTCGCACAACCCACCCGAATACAACGGCTTCAAGATCTCTCGTGAGGACGCACGTGCGCTTTCCTTGGACGAGGGTCTCGACGAGATTCGGGATCGCGTCGTCAACGGCGAT
Source organism: Chloroflexota bacterium (assembly GCA_019348515.1). Taxonomy (GTDB): domain Bacteria; phylum Chloroflexota; class Chloroflexia; order Thermomicrobiales; family UBA6265; genus JACCXM01. Next base: position 6,807 of record JAHWJF010000109.1, read on the forward strand.
CTCCCGGCAATCAAACCAGCTACTGAGAGGGGAAGCCTGTTCGAGCGAGACGTGCTTGACGACTACGCCACACATATGTTGAGTCTGATCGATCGGGATGCGATGCGCCCCCTCCGGATCGCTATCGATGCCGGCAACGGCATGGCGGGAGTTACCGTGCCACGGGTATTCCGCGATCTCCCTATCGAAGTGGTGCCCATGTATTTCGAGCCAGATGGCACCTTCCCTAACCACCCGGCGAACCCAATCGAACCGGAAAACATCGCTGAGCTACGTCGCACCGTCGTCGAAAACGGCTACGACCTGGGCGCGGCGTTCGATGGTGATGCAGATCGGGTCTTCCTCGTCGACGAGAAAGGAGACGTGGTCGGGGGCGATATCCTGACGTCGATGGTTGCCTCGCGCATGCTGGAGCGTAATCCAGGCGCGGCAGTCGTCTACAACCTCATCTCCTCCCGCGGCGTGCCGGAGACCATCGCGGCGAAGGGCGGGAAGCCGATCCGCTCTCGCGTCGGCCACTCCTACATCAAGGAGACGATGCGCGAGGAGGACGCGGTCTTCGGGGGTGAGCATTCAGGACACTTCTATTTCCGGGACAACTGGTACGCCGACAGTGGCATGGCGGCGCTCCTGTTTGCCCTCGAGATGGTCTCCGAGGCCGGGCAGCCGCTTTCAGAAGTGATTGCGCCGCTCGACCATCGCTTCCGATCCGGGGAAATCAACTCGGAAGTCGAGGACGCGGCCGCTGTGATGCGGGCGATCGAAGAGCACTTCCGCGCCGAGGGTGCTGAGATCGACCACCTGGATGGGGTGACCGTGAACTTCCCACGCTGGTGGTTCAATGTCCGGGCGTCCAATACGCAACCGCTCCTGCGTCTGAACGTCGAAGCCGACGATCACGCGACGCTGGAGGCAAAGACCGCAGAGGTGCTGGCTATGATCCGCGGCACGACCGGCAGCGAAACGTGACCGAGCCAGAACCTCCGCTCTCTGAGGCGACAATCGACGCGTGGTCGGCGCTCCGGCCCGGTACGATGCTCTCCGTAGTCAAACTCGCCCCGGACGGCTCGGAGGCCGCGCGGTATCCGGGGGAAGTTGCGGCTGGTATCGATGACGATGGCTGGCTTGTCGTGCATGCCAGGTGGACACACGGGACGATGGAGCTCGACGGTCTGGAGTTCCGTGTCGGCGATCGCCTCCTGGAGTGGTTCTCGCCTCGTCACCCGGTCAATGCGTTTGCCGTGCTAACCTCCGAAGGTCACCTGAAAGGGTGGTACGCAAACGTGACCCGTCCCGCTCGACTCGACCTGTCGACGGATCCGCCCGGCCTGATCTGGCACGACCTCTTTGTCGATCTGGTGGGGTTACCCGATAAGACGTTCACGATTCGAGATGATGATGAGCTTCAAGCATCCGGGCTACATCATCTCGATCCTGAGCTTCACGAGAGTATTCTCAAGGCTCGCTCAGAGTTGATCCGGCGCTTCGAGCGCGATCTGCCACCCTTCGCCGCTCTATCCTGACACGGCCCGGATCGCGACCCTACGGGACTAAAGCGTGTCTGCCGCGAGAACTATGCATCCAAAAGTCGCAAAGTTTCGTAGACCCCCATTGACATGCCCCCCAACCGGTGGTAACTTGCTCGTGGGTCGCAGGAAGGATGCCAGCTGCGGACCGGCTGACATTGCGGCCCAGGGTCGGGTTGAGTGGCCTTAGGTGGGCACAAGGGAGGGCATAACGTCATGCAGTTCACAGATACCGCTTCTGCTGGTAACGGCGGCGTTGCTACCGCTTCCGCCAACGGCGGCGCGGTTGCCGTCGGCGACATCAACAGCGGCGGCAATGCCGGCAACGCCATCGGCGTCGGCGACACGTGGGGTGGCTCGGTCGCGGTAGACGGCGGCGCCGTCGGCAACTCGACCCAGCTGAGCATCTCCGCCAAGGGCGGCACCGCGATCGCGGATGCCTCGGGCGGCGATTACAACCTCGCTTTCGTTAGCTAGGGCGTTGCTGTTCGCGAGCTAGTCTCGCAACCAGGAACAGAGAAGCGGGGAGGGCGATGCCCTCCTC
>JAHWJF010000110.1 GCA_019348515.1 Chloroflexota bacterium
CCTGCCGGAAACGGCGTTCACAACCGGTCAGTCCCTCTTGGTCGACGGCGGCCACAGCCTCTACCTGCATGAGTAAGGTTTTTAGCCCAGACTCAACGGACGGATCATCCTGAGCGCCGCGACATGGAAAGGGTGTCATCCTGAGCGCCAGCGAAGGATCTCGTGTTCCGAGAGGAGTTGAGACGGCCGACGAGATACCTCGTCCCTCGAAATGACACCCTATTAGCGTGCCAGGAGTTAGCGAGGACGCTTGTTCGGCCAAGTTGCAAAAGTGGAACGGAGTCACTCCTCGATGTCGTCTTCCCAGGACGTAAACCACCCGAATCTTCTGCTGAAAGGCGGCCACGTGCTCGATCCCGCTAACGGGATCGACCGCGCCGCCGACGTTCGCGTCAGCGACGGGCGCGTGGTGGAGGTCGGGTCAGACCTGCCGGTGACGGCCACAGAGACCGTCCTGGACGTGGCGGGGAACTACGTCGTACCGGGCATCATCGACATGCATGCCCACGTCTTCTCGACCCACCGACGCTCTGGGCTGTCGCTCGATCCCCACGTCAACACCTTCTCCTCCGGGGTCACGACCGTCGTCGATGCCGGCACCGCCGGTTGGCGTGATTTCGCCGACTTCCGATCCGAGGTGATCGACGGCGCGCGGATCAGGGTGCTGGCCTACGTCAATATCGTCGGCTCCGGCATGGGCGGAGATTGGGAGCACGACGTGCGGGAGATGCGCCCGGCGCTAGCGGCGGCGATGGCGGAGGAGCACCGCGATGTCGTGGTCGGGATCAAGACCGCGCACTACTGGGCGACCCGCCCCTTCGACGCCGAACACCCACCGTGGGCCGCGGTCGACGCCGCGGTCGAGGCCGGCGAGCGCTGCGGGCTGCCGGTGATGGTCGATTTCTATCCGTGGTTACCCGAGCGCCCCTACCCGGACCTCATCCTGGACAAGCTGCGGCCCGGAGATATCCACACCCACGTCTTCGCCCAGCAGTTCCCAGTGATCGACGAGCAGGGGAAGGTCTTCGACCACCTCTTCCAGGGGAGGGAGCGGGGGGTGATCTTCGATTTGGGACACGGCGCGGCGAGCTTCTGGTTCCGCAACGCGGCGCCGGCTATCGAGCAGGGTTTTGTCCCGGACTCGATCAGCACGGACCTCCACACCGGTAATCTGAACGGACCGGTGATCGACATGGCGACGACGATGAGCAAGGTGCTGGCGATGGGGGTGCCGCTGGCCGAGGTAATCGCACGTTCGACCATCGCTCCGGCGCGGGAGATCGGGCGGCCGGAGCTGGGGACACTGACCCCTGGAACCGAGGCCGACGTCGCCGTCCTGGCCCTGGATGAAGGCGATTTCGGATTTGTCGACTGCGGACGAACCCGGCTGGACAGCAGCCAGCGGCTTCGTTGCGTGCTGACGATTCGCGCCGGCGAGATCGTCTACAACCCCCTCGGCATCGGGGTGCCCTCCTGGCAGGCCGCCGTGTAGCGGGCTATCGGCTATCTGCGACGAGGGTCATGGGGTTATGGGCGATGGGGTGATAGGAGACCGTCACTCGTTCTCCCTATCACCCCATCACCACTTGCGTCCGCAGGCGCGCAGCGAGTAATCACCCTTCACCCTCGTCGCCGATAGCCCACCGCCCGGTCTTGACAGACTAGAGGAGAGTCGCGCACCCTACAGCCGAACCACAGGCAAATGTGGCCTATCGGCATGCCAGCCGGCGTTACGCGTCAAAGGGGACGAGGACGAGCATGGTCCAGAGCGAGCCGGCGCGACCGGACGAATCGTCTGGGTCGCCCCTGCTGCGGGTCGAGCGGGTCACGAAAACCTTCCCCGGCGTGGTCGCTCTGCAGGACGTTAGCCTCGAAGTCTATCCCGGCGAAGTGCTCGGCTTAGTTGGGGAAAATGGCGCCGGCAAGAGCACCCTGATGAAGATCCTCTCCGGGGTCTACCAGCCCGACAGCGGCGAGATCGTCCTCGATGGCAAGCCAGTCACCCTCCACAGCCCCCGCCAGGCGCAGGATCTCGGCATCGCCATCATCTATCAAGAATTCAATCTCATGCCGAATCTCTCAGTTGAAGAGAATGTCTTTGTCGGCCGAGAGCCGAACACGGGCAAGGTGGTCCGCTGGCGTCAGCTCCGCAAGCAGACCGAGGATCTGCTCGACCAGCTCGGAGTGCGGCTGAATCCCGGCGCCATCGTCCGTTCCCTCTCCGTCGCCGAGCAGCAGATGGTCGAGATCGCCAAGGCGCTCTCGCTCAATGCGCGGCTGGTCATCATGGATGAGCCGACCTCCGCCCTGACCGATACTGAGGTCGCAGCGCTGTTCGACATCATTCGCGGACTGAAAGCGCGCGGTCTGGCGGTCATCTACATCTCGCATCGGTTGGAAGAGATCTTTACCATCTGCGACCGGGTCACGGTCCTGCGGGACGGTCAGCTCGCCGGCGAGCTGCCTGTTGCCGAGGCGACGCCCGACCGCATCGTGCGGCTCATGGTGGGCCGCCCCCTGATGGACCTGTTCCGGCCGGAACAAGCGGAGCGGCGGCTGGAAATTCTCGCTGAGCGCTCTCCCGAGCCGGTACTCGAGGTCCGGGGTCTCGGCCGCACTGGCACGGGCCAGGATCCGTCGGCCATCGTCCTCGAAGATGTCTCATTTAGCGTCCGCCCCGGCGAGATCGTCGGGTTGGCGGGGCTCGTCGGTTCAGGCCGCACGGAGATTGCCCGCGCCATCTTCGGCGCGGACGAGTATGACCGGGGCGAGATTCTTGTCGATGGCCAGCCAACTCGGATCCGCTCGCCCCGCGAGGCGATTCGGCTGGGCATCGGGCTCGTACCCGAAGATCGCAAGCTTCAGGCGCTGGTCCTCAGTCTGGCCATCCGGGAGAACATGGCGCTGTCGTTGCTCGATCGATTGAGCCGTTTCGGCGTCGTGCGTCTTGGCGCGGAGCGCGCACTTGCCCGGCGGATGGTCGACGCGCTGCGGGTGCGCACACCCTCGATCGAGCAGAAGGTCCTCAACCTCTCCGGCGGTAATCAGCAAAAAGTGGTCATCGCCAAGTGGCTCGCGCTGCACCCGAAGATCCTGATCATGGACGAGCCGACACGCGGCATCGACATTGGCGCTAAAGCCGAGGTTCACGGCCTCATGCACCAGCTTGCCGCGGACGGGGTCGCAATCCTGATGATCTCGTCGGAGCTTCCGGAGATCATTCACATGAGCGACCGCATCCTCGTCATGCGTCAGGGCCGGATCGCCGGCGAGCTAGGACACGCCGAGGCAACACAGGAGACAGTCATGGCTCTGGCGACAGGCGTCTCGGCGTCGACCGTAGCGGCGGCGTAAGGAGCAAGTATGGCGACTGAGACGGGCGCGGTCCCCGGCACCGCCGCATTGGAGCGACCAAGACGGCGGATCGACCCGATCGAGCTATTGGGGCGGTTTGCTCCGATCCTGTTCCTGATCGTCCTAGCGGTGATCTTCACCAGTCAGCAGCCAGCATTCGCCAGCGAGCAAAACTTCTGGTTCCTCCTCCGGCAGAACTTCGTCTACGGCATTTTGGCCGTCGGCATGACGTTCGTGATCCTCACCGGTGGTATCGATCTTTCGGTCGGGTCGGTGCTCGCCTTCGCCGGTCTTGTTGCCGCGGCGGTCGCCAAAGGAAGCAACTGGCGAGACGTGGGCAACCCGGATGCGGGAGGCACCGCCGTCCTCATGGCGGCACTCGCTGCGACGGCGGTTGGCGCGGGCGCCGGCTTGATCCACGGCTTCGCGGTCGCCAAGCTGAAAGTACCTGCCTTCGTCGTCACCCTCGGCGGGCTGGCCGCATGGCGCGGCGCGGCGCAAGTCATGTCCCAGGGCCAGCCGATCAACAGATTCTCCGACGACTACCGCTTCTGGGGGTCTGGGTTCATTGGACCGGCACCCGTGCCAGTTGTCATCTTCGCCGCCTTCGTCCTCCTTGGCTTCCTCGTCTTGCGCTTCACGACCTACGGCCGTTCGATCTACGCCGTCGGTGGCAACCCGGAAGCGGCGCGTCTCTCCGGGCTCAACACCACTGGTTTGATCATGAGCGTCTACGTGATCAGCGGCTTCTGCGCGGGCTTGTGTGGCTTTCTCCTGACCGCCCGTCTCGGCGCAGCGGAGGTCGTCGCCGGTCAGGGCTACGAGTTGATCGTGATCGCCGCAGTCGTCATCGGCGGCACCAGCCTGTTCGGTGGCGAAGGCAGCATTCTGGGCACGCTCGTCGGCACACTCCTGATCGGGGTTCTTTACAGCGGACTGGCCATCAACAACGTCAACCCGTATTTCCAGCCGATCATCATCGGCGTTATTGTCGTGCTCAGCGTCTATCTCGACCAGCTCGCCAAGAGGCGGCGCAGAGCCTAGGCACAGCACGAAAGGGCGGTACACCTGCTGCCCCGTCAATTGCAGCCAATCGTCCCATTCGGGACGCGCGGTGAAGAGCAACAACGGCGAAGGTGAAAGGAGGCGAGGGCGCAGAGGGATGCCGCCCGGCTGGTGCATCCTGATCGAGTCGTGCAAGGGGCAGCATTGCCCCATGGGTAATGGTCGATGACGCCCCTCGCGTCGAGGCCGGTTGCCCGCAGAACCCGCGACACGCGATCTGCCAAGTGCGCAGCGCGTGTATCTGCATTCCAAGAGGAGACAACGATGCGTGGACATCGCGTGACCACACGCCTGCTTGTGGTGACCCTGCTGTTTAGCCTGTTGGTCAGCGTACCGCTTGCCGGCACACCGGCAGCGGCTCGACAGGACGAACAACTCCAGATCGCCTTCTCAGTTGTTGGGCTCAACTTCCCGTTCTTCGTCCACATGATGAACATCGCCCGCGACAAGGCGGAGGAGCTGGACATCGAGCTGATCGAGCTCGACGGTCAGGACAACTCGGCAACCCAGTCCGCCGGCATTGAGACGATGATCGCCCAGGGAGTCGATGGCATCGTCATCTCGCCGAAGGACGTCGAGGCGCTGGCCCCGGCAATCCAGGCGGCAGTCGACGCCGGCATCCCGGTGGTGACGGTGGATCGGAGTGTGACCGGAGCCGATACCCTGGCTCATGTCGGCGCCGACAACGTCCGCGGCGGGGAGAAGCAGGGCGAATACCTTATGGAGATCCTGCCCGAAGGCGGCCAGATCATCGAACTGCAAGGCAGCGTCGGCGCGTCCGCGGCCATCGACCGCTCCGCCGGGTTCAACGAGGCGATTGCCGATCACCCCGAGTACGAGATCGTCTTCCAGCAGACGGCGGGTTTCGCGCGCGACCAGGGGCTAACCGTCACCGAGCAGGCCCTGCAGGCCAACCCGGACGTCGACGCGATCGTCGCCGCGAATGACGATATGGCGTTCGGCGCCGCCGAGGCCGTGGCCGCCGCCGGCCTGGAGATCCCGATCATCGGTTTCGACGCGCTGCCCGAGGCGCTACAGGCGGTCCAGGATGGCACCCTAGCCGCGACTGTCGAGCAGTTCCCGGGAGGTCAAACCTCCGGTGCGATGGAGATCCTCGTCGACTACTTGCGGGATGGCACCGAACCGGCTGAGCACACCACGTTGATCGAGCCCGCGATCATCACCGCTGACAACGTCGGTGAGGCCGAGCGCGCGCAGGAAGCCGGCATCGAGGTAAGCGGCACGCCGGAAGCCGGCGACGCGGAGGCGACCCCCACGGCGTAGTTGGATTGGACACGCCTTCAGCTTCGCCTGGAGGTCTTCGCTCGATCGGCCGGGTTGGGCCGGATTTCAGATTACCCTACATGTTGCTTAAGGTCAGGGACGGCGGTCGCTCCTTCCGCCACCGTCGTCCCTGACGCAACAGCTAAGGAAAATCGCAGCCGCTAGCTGCCGAACACGATCCTTTCTCAGCCCTTCGTTTTTCCGGCACGACGGGGCAGGAAGGGCTTCCTCCGAGTCACGGGCGGCAAAGAATCTGCTGCCCCCGTCTCCCCAGAAGTTCAAACCCTTCGAATTCTTCGCCCCGTTCCTCCGACATGCCTTCGCAGCGCCACGTGTCAGCGTTATCCGGCTCCCGCATGACCAAACTCATCGCAACTACAATCCCTCGATGAACCTCGACGTGCAACCGCAAACACTCCAGGTCATGTCTCTCCTGGATCATCTAGGCGACGCTCTGTTCCTCCTGGACAGTCAGTTCCGCGTCACCGTCCAGAACGCGGCCGCCGACCGCTTGAGCGCGCGCCAGGCCTCCACCACCGCTGCCGCTCCGCTCTGGGACTGCTGGGAATCTTCGACCGCGGAATTCCTCCAGGAGCACCTGCGACGGGTGCTATCAGACGGCGCCTCCGTGCACTATGAGCATCATGCTCGCGAGGCCTCCGGCCGGGACCTCTGGCTGGATCTCCATATCCTGCCGGCCGACACGGGCCTCGCTGTCGTGGTGCAGGACATCACCACGCAAAAGCAGGATGCGGTCGCCGCGCGCGTTCTTCGCCATCTCGAAAGCGAGTTCGCGGGTCTCACCGGCGCCGGTGACCTCGACCAAGACGCGTTGCACCACGATGACTCAAGGCTGCGCCGTGCTCTCGAAGCAACCATCACCCTCATCGCCGAACGTACGCGGCGGGACCAGCGGGCCAGGCAACTGCAAGATCTGACCGCGGCGCTCTCGGCCGCTCTCGACCCCAAAGCCGTGGGCAAAGCGATCATCGAGCGCGCCATGCCAACCCTTGGCGCCAATGCCGGCAACGTCTTCCTCCTCGATACCGACAACCAAGAGCTGATGAATCTGGCTGTGCTGGGGTACGAGCCGGAAATCGAGCGGTGGGCGCAGCGATTGCCGCTGGACGGCCCAACCCTGGTGGCTGAGGTGGCTCGAAGCGGCACGCCAATCCTGCTGTCCACGTGGGAAGAGCGGATTGCGCGCTACCCGCATCACCGCAGCGTGCATGCCAAAGACGGTGACCGGGCCGTGGCCGGCCTGCCGCTCAAGGCCGAGGGGAAGATCATCGGCGCACTCTCGCTGGCCTTTCCCACCGACCGCCCGTTCGATGAGGACGACCGGCTCTTTATGACAACCGTGGCCGATCTCTGCGCCCAGGCGCTAGAGCGATCCCGATTGTATGAGGCAGTACGTCTGAGCGAGACCCGTTTCCGCCAGCTTGCGGACTCCATCCCCCAGATCGCCTGGGTGACTGGCCCAGATGGCGTAACCCTGGAGTATCTGAACGAGCAATGGTTCGATTACACCGGCGTGGATCCCAACCTGGGCACGACGGTCCAGGTCAATGAGCCGATCCACCCTGATGACTTGCCCAGAGTGCTGGAGCGCCGGGGTGAGGCGCTTCGCGCTGGCGAAGCCTTCGTCAGTGAATTGCGATTGCGAGCCGGCGATGGCTCCTATCGCTGGTTCCTCACCCGATCCGTGCCGGTGCATAACGGCAACGGAACGATTATCAAGTGGTTCGGGACATCGACTGACATTGACGACGCCAAGCGGGCAGAGACCAGCCAGCGCTTTCTGGCGGAGGTAAGCCGGGCTCTCGCCAGCTCCCTCGATCCCGAGGAGACGCTGCGGCGTCTCACCCACCTGGTGGTCCCGGCACTCGCCGATTATTGCTTCGTCGACCTCACCGATGCAGACGGGAAGCTCCGGCGAGTGACCTGGGCCCATGCGGACCTCGCTGAGCAACACATCTTTGATGAGCACCTGGCCCGGTACCTTCCACCGCACCTCCATCCCGAGCACCCCATCTCGCGCACGCTAGAGACCGGAGAGGCGCAGTTCGTCCCCGACGTTACCGATTCGTGGCTCGAGCGCATTGCCTTCTCGCCACACCATTTGCAGTTCATGCGCGGACGGAAGGTCCGCTCCCAGATAACCGTCCCGCTCCGCGCCCGTGACCGCACCATCGGCGCGGTCACCCTCTGCTTCACCGATACATCTGGCAGACGGTTTACCGCTGAGAATTTCGGCCTCGCTCGCGACCTGGCGGAACGTGTCGGCCTGGCCCTCGACAATGCACGGCTCTACACCGAGACGAGGGACGCCGAGTCGAAGGTGCGGCGCCTCCTCGACGCCGGTGTCGTCGGCGTCATCGTCACCAATTCGGATCGAATCTTGGAGGCCAATGGCTACTTCCTGGAGATGGTTGGCTACACCCGGGAGGAACTGGACAGCGGTCGTCTCCACTGGCCAGAGATGACCCCACCGGAGTACACCGAGCAGGATGCTCGCGGGATCAGCGAACTGGAAGAGCGCGGCGTGTGCACCCCGTTCGAAAAGGAGTACATCCGCCGTGACGGCTCCCACATTCCGGTTCTGCTTGGGGCTGCCGCGCTGCAACGGGACCCGCCGCTCTGGATCTGCTTCATTCTCGATCTGACCGAGAGGAAGCGAGCCGAAGACGAGTGGCGCGCGTTCGTCGACGCGACTGCCCACGATTTGCGCAATCCACTCACCGCGGTCCTCGGTCAGACCCAGCTGCTGCAACGCCGGCTGCGGCGAGATGGTGGGGTCGATCCCGAGGATGCCGAGCCGAGACTGGCCGCTATCGCATCGTCGGCGGCGCGTGCGTCGGGTCTGATCGACGATCTCATGGACACGGCTCGGTTGCAGGCCGGTCAACCACTCGAGCTGCGTCAGACCTCGATGGATCTGGTATCGATGGTGCTGACGTGCGCTGAAGAGGCCCAGCGGATCGGCTCGTCCCACACTGTGCGCGTGGCAGCTGATGCTGCCGTGTTAGGCGTCCACGCAGACAGGTCGCGCATCGAGCGCGTGATCCGCAATATGCTCGACAAAGCCATCAAATACAGTCCAACCGGAGGCGATATCCTCATCCGCAACTTCCGTGACGAGCATTAAGACGGAAATTGGGC
>JAHWJF010000111.1 GCA_019348515.1 Chloroflexota bacterium
TGATTCGCGTCGTCGGTCGTCGCGTACCCGGTTAGCTCGGCAAGGATTCGTGCGCCGCGCCGCGCCGCGTGGCCGGCGCTCTCTAGGATGAGGGCCGCTCCGCCCTCGCCGAGGACGAACCCGTCACGCTCGGCGTCGAACGGCCTGCTGGCCGCTGGCGGGTCATCGTTCCGTGATGACAGGGCGCCCATGGCATTGAATCCGGCGACGACCATGCGAGCCAGGGGAGCCTCGCTCCCGCCAGCGATGATCACATCCGCCTCGCCGCGGCGAATGATCGACGCCGCCTCGCCGATAGCGTGTGCGGAGCTCGCGCAAGCGGAGACCGGAGCGAAGTTCGGCCCTCGAGCGCCGGTAGCAATTGCCACCGTGCCCGAGGCCATGTTGCCCAGGAACATCGGCATGAAGAATGGGCTGAGGCGAGCTGGGCCGTCCGTCAGGACGGTTTCCATTCCGGCGTCAAGTGTTTCCGCCCCGCCCATGCCTGAGCCAATGAGTACACCGACCCGGTCGGCAATCGCGTCGTCGATTGTGAGCCTGGCGTGCTCGAGCGCCTCGAGCGCGGCCGCGACAGCGAAGTGGGTATAGCGGTCCGTTCGCCGCGCATCCTTTCGCCCCATCCGGGCAACCGGATCAAAATTCTTGACCTCGCCCGCGAAAGTCGTCTCGTAGCCGCTGGGATCGAATCGAGTGATCCGGTCTATGCCCGATCGGCCCATAACGATGGCTTCCCAGGTTGAACACGCATCGTGGCCGACCGGCGAGATGACACCGATCCCGGTGACGACGATCCGCTCCTGTGGCTGAATTCGAGAATCTTCAGTGCTCATTGACTACCCCTGAATCGTATCGCGTCATCCTACGATGCTGAACTCTGAAGCGCCCAACCAGATTAGGCCCCTATCGCCACCCCCCGCAATAGTGTTGTACAGACCGGTGTCCGTACACGATGTTGTCCGATTATGGCTCGGGTGATACTCTCGCACCGGCTGATCCTGCGGTGTGCGTGTAGTCTTCGCAGTCTTGAGCCAACAGAGAGTCAGTCGGGAGCCGCGCCCTGGGGCCAAATGGAGCCAGTGCCTGGCGCCCACCTGCGAAAGCAGGTTCAAGACACCGAAACTCACGGCACAGGCGGGTGAGGCCAATCTTCTCTAGAGGATACCCCCACGGGGTTCGGTAGGCGCGGGGCGAGCATCCGATGATCTACTTCATCCACGGTCCCGATCGGCTGCTCGCCCGCGAAGCCGCTCTGGACATAGCCGCTAAAGTCGACCCGGACGGCACGAGCACGTCATGGCTGGACGGGCGCGAAACTACCGTCGATCGGATTGTGTCCGAAATATGCACGACGACTTTCTTCGGAGCGCCGCGCGTCGTCGTTGTCTCCGACTTGCTTGCGCGTGCCAGCAAAGAGTCGGACGGTACCGAGCCCAGCGACTCCGTCGAAGGAACGCGCCAACGTGGCGTTCCCGGTCTTGAGGTGTTGATCTCCGCAGTGCCGGAGCACAACGCCCTCGTCTTATTGGAGCCCAGCCTGACATCAGTTCCCGCATGGTTCAAATCACCCGCGCCCAGAGCGACGATCATTGCCGGCGAGCCTCCGCGTGGCCTGGCACTCCTCGAATGGCTTGAGCGTAGTGCGTCGCGGTCTGACAGCCGAATCGATCGGACCACGGCCCAACAACTGGCGCAGACGTTGTATCCGCAGACGTGGGATCGCAAGCCGAACAACCCGCGCTACGATCGACCGCCAGATTTGGAGCTTCTCGCTCAGGAAGTCGAGAAGCTTGCGCTCGCGGCGCACCCCGGACCGATTACGAGCGAGCATATCGGCGCGCTCACATCCAATGGCCCTGACCAGAAAGTATTCCGGTTTCTTGACGCGGCACTGGCAGGCGACCTGCGGGCCGGTCTTCACGAGTTGGACCGACTCACGGCAGCGGGCGACGAACCCGCGATGCTGCTGGCTCAATTGATGGGTCAGTTGGAGTTGGCAACAATTGCCGGGGCCGCTGGCGCCAAGAGCGCCGACGTGGTCGCCCGAGACCTGGGTACGATTGCTCCCGGGCGCATTGCCGCCGTGATGACCCCGACGAGACGTCAAGGATCAAGAGCCCGACGTGCGGCTGAGATCGGATCTGGGATCGATCGCAATCTCAAGACGGGCCGCATTCGTAGACCAGCCGACGCACTGCACCAGATGCTTCTGGCCCTCGGGACTAGCGAACCAGAACAATCGAGAGGCCTCTCCCGTTGAGAGGCCTCTCAGCACTTTGCTCGATTTGGCGCCGCGCGTCCTATGCGGACGCGGCGACTAACGCGTGGTACTTGGCAATTAGGCGCGACTTGCGGCGAGCCGCGTTGTTCTTGTGGATCACGTCCTTGTCGGCCACCCGATCAAGCACGCTCACAGCCTCACGCGTCGCCGCGTCAGCCGCAACAACATCGCCTGACGCAATCGCCACTTCGGCCCTCTTGACAAAGGTTCGCGCTTCTGTCCGAAGCGGCTTGTTCTCGTTGCGACGCCGCTCGGCGACTCGAATCCGTTTCTTTGACGATTTTGAGTTAGCCAATCCGAATAATCCTCCGCAAATCAACATCATCATAGACCTGTCGCCGAGGCAACGGGCGATCTATCCTACCAAACAATGCCCTCCAACTCAAGATGCGATCGAGAGAGCTTCACCTGCCTGACACCGAGAATTCTGCACGCGGTATCCAAACAGCCCCCGCGGAAGCATGGCCCGGGTGGCCCGACCAGGGTGCACCGGTAATGGAGCGGGATTGGGGACGGCAGCGTCCGCAATCGTCACTTGCCAGGTCCGCGGGCATCGTCTCCGCCGCCTTTGTGGCCAGCCGGGTTCTTGGCCTTGTGCGAGAAGTCGTTCTTGCCCGACAATTCGGCACATCTGAAGAATTCAGCGCCTATGTCTCTGCCTTTCGCATTCCGGACCTTCTCTTCCTGGTCATCATGGCCGGCGCTTTCGGTTCGGCGTTCATTCCGGTGTTCTCCGGAATGCTTGGTGACGGTGAAGACGCTGCGGCGTGGAAGCTGGCCTCGGTCGTCCTGAACATCGCTGGCGCAGTCGTCATCGTGGCAGCTGCCCTTGCCTGGATCTTCGCGATAGATCTCGTCCGCCACGTGGTCGCGCCAGACGCCAGCGTTCGCGCCCAACAGATCACCGTCGAATGCATGCGCATCCTTCTCCTCTCCCCGATCTTCCTTGGGTTCGGCATCGCGGCAAAAGGGATTCTCGAAGGGCAGGACCTGTTCACGTTGCCTGCCCTGGCCCCGATCATCTACAACACGGCGACAATTCTCGGCGCCGTCGTGCTCGGTCCAGTGGTCGGCGTATACGGCGTCGCAATCGGCGTGGTTGTTGGCGCCGTCGGATTTCTTCTGCTCCAGATTCCGGGACTTGTGCGCTCCGGCATGCGGTATTCGCTTTCGATTGACCCACGCACACGGGGCGTTGGTGAGGTCGGCCGCCTCCTCGCGCCCCGGCTTGTTGGACAGGCCGCGTTCCAGTTGAATTTCATTGCGGTGACCAACCTCGCCTGGCGCACCGGGGAGCAAAGCGTTTCCGCATTGAACTATGCGTGGCAGCTCTTGATGCTCCCCCATGGCGTGCTCGCGTTGTCCGTATCGACCGTCATTCTCCCAACACTATCCAGACTTTGGCAGGCAGGAGAAACGGCGGCGTTTCGCGCCACCCTTGGCAATGCTTTGCGTCCGTTGCTCTTTTTGTCGCTCCCGGCGGCGGTGATCCTCTTTGCGTTCCGCTCGTCAATTGTCCAGACGCTCTTCCAGACAGGCGCATTCTCCGCTGAATCGACGGCGCTTGTCGCCGCGCCGCTTTCATTTCTGGCCGCTGGTCTCGTCAGCTACGCGCTGGTTGAAGCGCTCACGCGGGCGTTCTATGCCATGCACGACACGCGAACTCCGGTCGTTGCCGGGCTCATCATTATTGTCCTGAACATCGGCATCAGCATTGCTCTCCTGGATCGCTTGGGCTACCTGGCTCTTGCGCTCGCGCTGAGCGTCAGCACGACCGTGGAGGCAATCATTCTGGCCGCCGTACTTCGCAAACGCCTTGGCGGAGTCACGTTGCGCACTCGCAACTGGCTGATTCGGATAACTGCTGCCACGGCCGTCACCGCGCTTGTTGCCGCCGCGCTCGCAGGGCCACTTTCGGAGGCGACGACGCCGGGTAACGGGCCGAGGCTTCAGCAGCTCGCAGTGTTCGTGTTTGCGCTGGCGGTAGTGGCGGCTGTGTATCTCGGCTCCGCTTGGATCTTGCGCATCCCAGAGTTGTTCGTATCGCTCTCCCACCTTACCGGCCGCCTAGAGCGGTTGCGGGGACTGCCTGCCTCTGCTCGTCAGTGACCAAGCCCAACCGATAGAGTGCTAGCGACTCAATACGGCTCTTGAACGTCAGCTATACTCCCCGACCGGCATCGAAAGCACGGACGACCCAGGCGAATGAGCGAAGAAACCGCAACGGATACCACGAAGGTTCGCAACTTTTCGATCATTGCCCACATTGATCATGGCAAATCGACCCTTGCCGACCGGCTGCTGGAATACACGAACACTGTCTCTCAGCGCGAGATGAAAGCCCAACTCCTCGATTCGATGGATCTCGAGCGAGAAAAGGGCATCACCATCAAGGCGAGAGCGGTGCGAATGAGCTACACAGCCCGGGACGGCGAGACGTACGAGCTCAACCTGATCGACACGCCGGGCCACGTCGATTTCTCGTACGAGGTGAGCCGCAGCCTCGCCGCGTGTGAAGGCGCGCTCCTCGTAGTCGACGCGGCACAAGGCATCGAAGCGCAGACCATGGCGAACGTCTATCTCGCGCTCGAACAAGATCTGGCCATTGTCGCGGTGATCAATAAAATCGACCTGCCCAGCGCCGACCCGCAAAAAGTGGCCGCGGACGTTGGCCAACTTATCGGCCTGCTCGATGATGAGATCGTACACGCGTCTGCGAAGACCGGACTGGGCGTTGTGGAGATTTTGGAAGCAATTGTTCGCCACGTGCCTCCGCCGCGGGGAAGCCGGCAAGACCCAACCCGCGCGCTCATATTTGACTCTCACTACGACCCCTACAAAGGCGTTATTGCCTACATCAAGGTCGTAGATGGCCGCATCGCCACCGGAGAGCGGATCAGGTTGATGGCCACCGGCAAAGAGGCCGAGCTTCTTGAAGTCGGGTATTTCGATCCAGAGCTTCACCCAGCGGCAGCCCTTGGCACCGGTGAAGTCGGGTATATCGCCACGGGACTAAAAGTCGTTCAGGACGTTCAAGTTGGCGACACCGTTACGCTGGCCGCCCAACCCGCGTCCGCGCAGCTTCCCGGTTATCGACCGGTGAAACCGATGGTCTTCGCTGGACTCTATCCCGTCGAGAGCGAGGAATATCCGATGCTGCGGGACGCGCTCGAGCGCCTGCGGCTGAACGACGGGTCGCTGACGTGGGAGCCGGAATCATCCGACGCGCTTGGCTTCGGATTTCGCTGTGGCTTTCTCGGCTTGCTCCACATGGAGATTATCCAGGAGCGCCTCGAGCGCGAGTACGGTATTGAGCTCCTCGCCACCGCCCCCAGCGTGGAATACGAAGTGCTTCTGCGCGGCGGCACCGAAGTGCGCATTGATAACCCGTCCGAGATGCCGCCTCCGGGCGACAGCGAAGAAATACGCGAGCCGTGGCTCGACATCTCCGTCATTGTTCCCTCGCGTTACATCGGCGCTGTCATGGAGTTGGTGACCAGCCGCCGTGGAGTGTATCGCGAACTTGTCTACCTGGATCCGGAACGCGTGCAATTGAAATTCGATATGCCGCTCGCGGAACTGATCGTCGATTTCTACGATCAGCTCAAGAGTCGCACGCAGGGCTATGCCTCTCTCGATTACTCATTCAAAGACATGCGGGCATCTGATCTGGTCAAACTCGATGTCCTGGTGAACGGCCAGCCGGTCGATGCCCTTTCGCTTATTACGCACCGAGATGATGCTTATCCTCGGGGACGGGAGTTGGTGCAGAACCTGCGTGGGCTAATCCCCCGGCAAATGTTCGATGTCCCGGTGCAGGCCTCGATCGGCAGCCGGATCATTGCTCGGGAGACCATCCGCGCCATGCGCAAGAACGTTCTTTCCAAGTGCTATGGCGGCGATGTGACGCGCAAGCGGAAGCTGCTCGAGAAACAAAAAGAAGGCAAGGCCAGGATGAAGCTCGTGGGGAATGTCGAGATCCCACAGGAGGCGTTCCTCGCCGTGTTGAGCCTGGGCGGGGATAAGGCGACCACGAAGGTATGACTGCGTCGGCCTCGCGGATCACGATCATCGGGCTCGGACCAGGGAACCCTGAGCTGCGCACGCTTGGAACCCAGCGAGCACTGGACACCGCAGACCAAATCATTCTGCGGACGCGGATCCACCCCGGCCTTGATGATCTCGCCGCCGACCCGAGGGTGACTGACTGCGACGATCTCTATGACCGCGCTGATGCTTTCGAAAGTCTCTATCAGAATATCGCCCGTCGAGTGCTGGATGCTGTCGGCGCCGGGGGCACTGTGGTATTTGCGGTTCCCGGGCACCCTCGTTTCGGCGAACGGTCCGTACCGTTGATCGAGATCGACGCAGGCGCGCTTGGGATTCCCGTCGACGTGCTCGATGCCGTCAGCTTTGTCGACGCGGCCGCCAACGCCATGGAGACAGATCCTCTTGCCCAGGGCCTCCAGGTCGCCGACGCGGAGTATCTCGCCGCGACGGTCGACGCGGACCCATTTGCGACCGGGCAGCTTGGCGTGGATCCGACGCGGCCCCTGCTCGTTGCGCAGCTTTACAATGCCGCCCTTGCCGCCGCCGCCAAGATCGCTTTAT
Source organism: Chloroflexota bacterium (assembly GCA_019348515.1). Taxonomy (GTDB): domain Bacteria; phylum Chloroflexota; class Chloroflexia; order Thermomicrobiales; family UBA6265; genus JACCXM01. The sequence continues at coordinate 6,890 of JAHWJF010000111.1, forward strand.
CTCGGCTCTACCCCGACGATCATCCGGTGATGCTCATCCAGGCCGCCGGAATTTTGCCGGGACAGGATGTACGGACACTCTCGTTGCACTCTCTCGATCGGCAACAGGTCCATCATCTGACGAGTCTCTGGGTTCCGCCTCTTGCGCCACTCGAAGCTGTCCGGTCCCCCGACTCGCTCCCTCGGATCGTCGCTCGCCTCCGTGCTTCAGGGGGTTGCCCCTGGGATCGGGAGCAGACTCATGCTTCGCTACGAGAGGCGGTGCTCGCGGAAGCGTATGAAGTCGTCGACGCGATCGATGATGAAGATACCAACGGCCTTGCGGAAGAGCTGGGCGATCTGCTCCTCCTCATCACCATGCATGCACAGATCGCGGAGGAAGACGGCTCGTTTCGGATCGAGGACGTGTTCGAGGGAATCAACCGCAAACTGGTCCGCCGTCATCCGCACGTGTTTGGATCAGTGGCGGCTGCTACGCCCGCTGACGTGGTCACAACCTGGGAAGGTGTCAAGGCGGCCGAGCGCGAGGAGAAGGGCGACACGCCGGCACGGCAGAACCGGGTCGACCGCCTCCCGCGGGCGATGCCCGCAACCCGAAAGGTCATCGAAGTACTCGCTGCCCGCCGGATGCTTGAAGCACCCATCGACGCAAATGCGGGTGATCATCTCTTGGCGGCAGTCAAATCGTTAATCGATCGCGGTCTCGATCCCGAGCGCGCCCTCGAAACAGCGTTGCGAAAGTTTGTTGGCGGGACAAGCGACAGCGACGGCGCTCTCGCAACAACCGGAGCCGGAACCCAGCAAGGGAGTGAACAGGCGTGACCATTCCGTATGACGTCGATCCGTCAGTGACAGGCCGCCTGACCTGTGGAACGCTCCGTCGAGAGAATATCGGTGAAGAAGTTGCCCTTCGCGGCTGGGTCAACAGGCGCCGTGATCTCGGCGGACTGATCTTCATTGACCTGCGAGACCGCTACGGAATCACGCAGGTCGTCTTCAATCCCGAGGTCGCCACTGCGGCGCACGAGGCGGCAAGCGGGGTCCGCAACGAGTACGTTCTCGAAGTGCGAGGCGTTGTGCGCGAGCGGCCCGAGGGCACGCGCAACCTGAAGCTGCCTACCGGTGAAATCGAAATCGAGGGAATCGAACTCGACGTTCTCAATGTGGCGACAACGCCGCCGTTTGAGATCACCCAGGATGCTGAGATCGACGAATCCGTGAGACTGCGGTATCGCTTTCTCGATCTCCGGCGCTCACGGATGCAGGCGAACATCGTACTGCGGCATGCCATTGTCCGAGCGATGCGCGAGTACCTCTCCGAGCGCGGGTTCATCGAAGTCGAGACACCAACGCTCATTAAGAGCACCCCGGAGGGAGCCAGGGATTTTCTTGTACCAAGCAGCAATTTTCCGGGCAACTTTTACGCGCTTCCGCAGTCGCCACAGCAGATGAAGCAGTTGCTGATGGTGGCCGGTCTGGATCGCTACTTTCAGATCGCGCGATGCTTCCGGGATGAGGCGCAGCGTGCCGATCGTCAACCCGAGTTCACGCAGCTCGACGTCGAAATGACCTTTGTCCAAGAATCCGACCTCATGGAGCTGATCGAGGAACTCTACGTCGAACTGACTCAGCGCTATTCCGACAAGCGTATTCTGACAAGACCATTCCCTCGGCTTACCTATCAAGAGTCAATGGACCGGTTTGGCAACGATCGACCGGATCTCCGCTTCGAACTCGAACTGCAAGACGTGTCCAAGGCGTTTGGAGAGACAGAGTTCCGGGCATTCGCCCAGGTACTCGCGGCCGGCGGGCAGATCAAAGCCATTGTCATTCCTGATTGCTCCGGGTACACCCGGCGAGAGATCGAGGACCTGGCTGACGTCGCCGCCCGGGCTGGGGCTAAGGGCCTACCCACGTTCGAGGTCGTACGCACCGGGGTTCGCTCCCCGGTCGCAA
>JAHWJF010000497.1 GCA_019348515.1 Chloroflexota bacterium
CGCAATGCGCAACGCTATGATTCCGACCAACACCGTGCTGGGTTTGACGTTGGCCGGACTCCTCGCCGGGGCGTGGCTTACCGAGACGATTTTTTCCTGGCCAGGAATTGTGCGTTAAAGCGTTCAGGCAGCGCTGAAGCTCGATTATCACGGCTTGCTTGGGGTGACATTATTCGTGGCGTCGGTCTATGTTCTTGTCAATTTTGTTGTCGACATCGTCTATGGAGTTCTCGATCCGAGAATCCGGATTTCCTGAGTTGATAGTGACGACTGCTGCATCGAAGACGGCGCCCGAGCTTGGTCTGGCGCTGAGCACCCCGCGGCGCCATCGCTCGACGCTAGCCAGCGTCGCAAACGTGCTTTGGCGGCGGCCGTTGGCTTTGGCAGGTGTCGGAATCGTGCTCGTGTGGCTCGTCGTTGGTCTTTTCGCTCCCTTGCTGCCGATTGCGGACCCTGACGCGCAGAACCTTGTGCAGCGGCTCAAGCCCCCCGGTGAAGGGCATTTGCTCGGCACCGACGATCTCGGCCGGGATATCTTCAGTCGGATCATCTGGGGGGCACGCGTCTCAGTGCCAGCCGGTATCGCTGTCATCTTGGTCACCGGATTCGTTGGCTGCTTACTTGGTGCGCTGGCCGGCTACCTGGGTGGCGCCGTCGACTCCGTTGTCATGCGCGCGGCAGATGTCATCTTGAGCTTTCCGTCGATCATCCTCGCCATGGCTATCACCGCCGTTCGAGGCGGACCCGGTCTGGGGAACGCGCTCATTGCCGTGGGTTTCGTGCTATGGCCAGAATACGCGCGGCTCATGCGCAGCCAGGTGCTGACGATCCGGGAGAACGAGTTCGTAACAGCGGCAAGATCGGTCGGCGCGGACCGGAACCGCGTCCTCTTCCGGCACATTCTGCCGTCGACAGACGCTCCGATCATTGTCAAAGCGACACTTGACGTCGGCGCCGCGATCGTTCTGACCGCAGGCCTCAGTTTCATTGGACTTGGGGCAGTGCCGCCGACCGCGGAGTGGGGCGCGATGATCAAGCAGGGCGCCGATAAGGGATTGCAATACTGGTGGTATGCGCTCGTGCCTGGTGTAGCCATCATGAGCGTCGTCATGGGATTGAACTTTTTCGGCGATGGGCTGCGGGATGCTCTCGATCCCCGGCGCAGGGGCCGATGACGACTTTCCCGGCGCATGCTCCAGCCCAGCTGCTGGCTTTTCTCAGAGACCACGCAATCGACGTGGAGTTCATCGCTCCAGGCACGCCGATGCCCACCGTAGTTGCGGCGGCGGCGGCACTTGGGGTGCGAGAGGAACAGATCCTGAAGACCGTCCTCTTCGCAGCCGAGGACGGCTCCTACGTCGTCGCCATTGCGAATGGCACGCGCCGGATCAACCGGGAACGCCTGGCGCGAGCCGCCAATCTCGCTCGGCCTCGGGCTGCCGGTCCCACCACCGTGTTCGCCGTTACGGGATATCCCGCCGGGGGAGTGGCGCCTCTCGGTCTTCCCGCCGGGCTGCCGGTGGTTGTGGACGAGCGCGTTGCGGCACTGTCCTTGGCCTTCGCCGGTGGTGGAACCGACGATCTTCTCCTGCAACTGAACCCAGCAGATGTAATTCAGCACAATAATGCCAAGGTTGCTCAGATCGTCGACGAGCCTTGAACAGTCGCCGGTGGTTAGGAAGATGTCCGCTCCACGATAATCGGTGGCAGGACAGACTTTAGCCCGCGACTGCGGAGCGCCAGCAAGGAAATCTACCCTCGTGTCGACAACACTTGTGATCATCGGCTTGCCCTCCAGCGGCAAGACGACCGTCTTCAACGCGCTCACACGCTCCCGTGCAGAAACGGGCACATATTCTGCCAATCCAGATGAGCCCAACCTCGCCACTGTGAAGGTTCCCGATTCTCGGCTGGATCGACTCACAGAAATGTTTGAACCGCAGAAACGCGTCCCGGCTGTCGTCCAATATCTGGACGTGGCCGGTATTGCCAAAGGAATCGCGGAAAAGGGGATGAGTAGTGCGCTCCTCGGTCATCTCAGTCAGGCCGACGCGCTCTTGCTGGTCGCTCGCGCCTTTGATGATCCTAACGTGCCGCATGGCGAAGGGTCAGTCGATCCAGTACGAGATATTGAAACGCTCGCTCTCGAGCTCCTCTTTAGCGACCTGGCATCCGTCGAAAAGAGGCTGGACCGAATCCAGAACCAAAAGCAGAAAGTCGTCGGACGGGAGCGCGACGCGATGGAGCGGGAGAGGGCACTTATGGAGCGTCTGCAAGAGGCGCTCGAAGTCGAGACGCCAATCCGTGAGATCCTGCCGGAGATCGATGCCGAAGACCAGAAGATTTTGCGCGGCTTCGGGTTCCTCACCGCGAAACCACTGCTCATTGTTTTGAATCTGGGTGAAGACCAACTGGGAGACGCGGAAGCGACGTTGAGCGCGCAAGTTCAATCGCGATTCGAGCGACCCGGAGTCGGGATCGCCGCCCTTCCTGGTCAGATCGAGATGGAGATCGGTCGCCTCGAGCCG
>JAHWJF010000498.1 GCA_019348515.1 Chloroflexota bacterium
GGGATCTCCAAGATCAGCGTCCAGACCGGTACGTCCCACGGTGGTGTCGTCCTGCCGGATGGCACGATTGCCGACGTCGCGGTTGATTTCGAGACCCTGGGGCAGCTCTCGGAGGTGGCCCGCATCGATTACGGGCTGGGAGGCGCGGTCCAGCATGGCGCCTCGACCCTGCCGGAGGTCGCGTTCGGGCGCTTCGCCGACGCCAACGCCATCGAGGTGCACCTGGCGACCGCTTTCCAGAACCAGATCTTCGAGCACCCCGCGTTCCCAACCGATCTGAAAGACGAGATCTACGCGTATCTCTCCGCCAACCACGCTGACGAGCGGAAGGACGGGCAGACCGACGCGCAATTCTTCTATGGCGCGCGCAAGCGAGCCTTCGGCCCCTTCAAGCGGCAGTTGTGGGACATGCCGGTGGAAACCCGAGACCGCATCGCCGACGACCTGGAAGCCAGTTTCAACCTGCTCATGCAGCGCCTGGGCGTGGCCGGCAGCGCCGAGCTGGTCGATCGCATCGTGTCCCGTGTCGATGTCCCCGCGCCAATGCCCGCCGCACTAGCGGCGACCCTGGCCGGCGAAGTTGTCATGGCGGGGGCCAGTGCCGAGATGACATTGGAAGAGGTCGAGGGGGAGTGAGGCGCGGGTGATAGGATAAGTAAAGGAATACCCCCTGTTCCGTCTCGACAAGCAAGGCGCTCACCGGAAGGCGGATCGGAGTGAGACGGAATGGACTATCCACGTCGCTCCATTGGTCTACGGGGACATTGGATCCATGAGCATCCAGCTTTCTCCCGAAACCGAAGCTCGCATCCAAGAACTTGTTGAGCGTGGCGACTATGACGACCCAGAGGCCGTCGTTGATGAGGCGCTGTGTGTCCTCATGGAGAGGGACCGATATGCGCGCCTGAAAACAGCGATTACCGTTGGCGTTGAACAGTACGAGCGTGGCGAGATGATCCCTTGGACCCCGGACTACTTTGACCGGCTGAAGCGGGAAGCGGCGGAACTTGCCCGGATTGGGAAGCCGATCAAGGATGAGGTCAAGCCGTAAGCTCGAATTTGCCGAGCGAGCCGAGGACGATCTCAGGCTGCTGCTCGCCAATTCCCTCGCCATCCAAGCATATTCCTCCGCCACGATGAGAATTCAGCCCGTCATAACCTGTCGTCTTGGAGGCGGTGCGATGATCATCCCTGTTTGCGCAGCAATACTACGGTTGTCTCTGCTGGCCCTGGCTCAGTCGTTTTTTCTGGGTACCCCGCCAATGGCCGTCGCACAAGCTTCCGACCGGCCGTGCGCGGAGAACATTGCACCGGCGGACGATTTCCAGTCGACCGGAATCGGACTTACCAGTGACGAGCTAGTGGCCCTCTATGGAGAAGGGGAGGTTGGGCAAAGCCTGATCTTTTACGACTTCCAGGGGCTTGACCTGTACAAGGATGGGTGTGATCTCATCCTGTCGTTCCCTCCCGATTGGGCGGCTGACGAGCAGAAGCATGAGTTCGCGCTGGCGGAGTCGCTCCTGCCCGCCGATGCCGAATATGCCGGGTCGTTCGCGCGCGGCACGGCGATTTGGACTGAGCAATCAGCCAGTCTGTGGCGCAGCGTGTCGCTCGCCGAACGCTTTGCCCAGATAGGAGAGAATCGAGGTGGAGAGATCCTGATCCTCTATACCTACGAAAAGGTGGGGATCGAACCTGGTCCGATCCAGCGCGTGGAGCTGCGAACCGTGGAGTTGCCCGAGTAGCCCACTGACCGTTACCAGAACCGATCCATCAGAAGGAGAACGAGCGTGACCCGTCACCGCATGCTACCGGCTGTCCTTACGTTCCTTTTCCTGGTCGTGTCCGCACCAATGAGTGCCGCTCAGGGCGGGCTGCCGTGTGACGTCGCGACGGCGCCCGATGACGGGCTAGCCTCGGCGGCACTCGGGCTGACGCGGCAAGAGCTCGACCGCCTCTACGGTCCCGGCAATGCGGTGCAAACTGGATGGTTGTATGAGTTCGACGGGTTCGACCTCACGCTGGCCGACTGCGATCTCATTCTGGATATCGATCCGGGTGGGCAGTTCGCCGATCCCGAGAGCGCGACGGACCTGGTGCGAACGCTGCTGCCGGAGGATGCTGTCCTGGCCGGGTCCTGGCAATTCGGCACGCTGCAGAGCGCCCCGCAGGACGCCGATGAATGGCTGAGCGCGGAGCTCGCGGCGCGCTACCGGCTCCTGGGCGAGCCGCGCACGGGGTCGGTCCTCGTCCTCTATTCCTATGACGGCAATGCGTACAATCCAGGCTCCATTACCCATGTTGAGCTGCGCCCGGCGGTGATCCCTGAGCCGTGAGGCGAGGCAGCGGACGACCGGCGAGGCGTCGCTGCCGGGCGAAACGACGAGACCCGCCGCGTTGGCCCAGCAGGTTGCCGCGGCATTCGCTGTTCTTCCCCAGGTGGTCGCCGTGGCGATGGCTGGGTCGCGAACCACGGACGCCGCCGACGATCGGTCCGGGGATCGACGCG
>JAHWJF010000499.1 GCA_019348515.1 Chloroflexota bacterium
TCAGGCTCCACGACCATAATCCCTATCGTTAGCAGCAACATTGGCCTCGGTGTAGCGGTCGCCTCAACTGGTGCTGCGCTTCACTGCAGACGATTCGATTGTGATGACGACAGATCTGAGCGGCTGGCAGTCGTGATGGCGCTCAGTTCGCCACCCTCGCGATCCCGTCGTCCCGGCACGTTGTCCCATTTATCGTTCGTATGATGCTGCCGACTGCGTGCACGTCGTTCAACGACACGTGGTTAGCAAGAGGCACCAACCCTCACGATCCTGATGAGCCATTACTCCACCATGCGATCTAGAAGTTTTGGAAGACCTGAGGCCGTAGCGCTCGCGGACGAGGGGCAGACTTGAGTGGTCAAGCGGTCGGGTAACGACGCGGTTAGATCGTAGCCGAGGGACCAACGCAGGCTGAGACGATCACCGACGACGCGCCTGAGTAGGCTCTTGCAACCGCGCCTTGCGCGACGATGGCCCGCTCCACCCCAAGCTGCTCTATTGGTACGCGCTCGCCGGCTACTTCCACGGCAACGACGATGCCGTGTTCCGTGACCGCGCCTGGAATGATCTCCTGTGACACTACCCTAATTCCATCTGGGCGCCGCGCGTTCCGGAGTATCTCGGGAACCAAGCGCGCGGATTGATTCTTCGTCAATGCGAACGTCCGTAGGTTCCAGGAAGCGGATTGTACGGGACATCGGGGTAGCCGAACGCTGTCGGCCCGATCACCTCCAACGCCTTCGGTGTCTTCAGCATCTCTGGCGCGGGAATGCCGAGGACGACGACCCGCAAGCCATAGCGCACGATCTCGGTCGTGATCGGCTCGGCAGAGTCCTCGTCGACCAGGCAGATGAGGTCCGGCACGACAGCGAGGATTTCCCCTGTACCGGTGCGAGCGATGAGGTTTTCGTTCTGGAAGTCGATCCGGAGCGATCGCCCGGTGTCGGGGCCGGTTCCCTCGATCCGCAGCAGGCCGCGAGCGAACCCCCCGAGTAGTCGGCGCTCGACATCGACAATCTTGCCGTGGAAGAGACGTTGCCCACCGGTGACCACCAATGCCGCGTCAACAGGGTTCGCCAAGGCGGCACGGGCGGCGCGCACGGCACGCCCGATCTCGATAGCGAGCGTGACCGTCCCCGGAATCGCCGTGCGACGCACCTCTTCGGCGGTCATCGGCGGAAAGGCATACCCGGCCGCGCCGCCCATTTGGATCGTCACGGCCCGCGCATACCGCTCGAGCGTGACCGCATTGGCGATCTTGTCAAAGACCACCTCATGCCCGTGCGGGTCCGCCAGCGCCCCAGGCGTCGGCGCCACGCCGTAGATGCTAAAGGTGTCCATTTGGAGCTCGGGGAAGGCACGGCCCATACCGTCACCGTCGATAACTGGGATGCCCATGTACGCCGCGACGATCATCGGTCGCATTGAGTTCGCCCCGCCGATTTCGCCGGCGATGACGTGCGTGAAGCGCCGTCCCAGATGTCGTTCCAGCGCCCGCATCGCCTGCACACACTCATCGCCACGGCCGATCCGCTCAATGCTGACAGTGGGTGAACCCATGCCTCCCGCGGTCGTCACGAATGCGTCATCCGGAATCTCGTCCAGCGAAAAAATCTGGATCGTTTTCCCCGCCCGCAGTTGTTGCACCACCTCGAGCTTACCGAGATACGGGTTGCCGCCGCCGCCGGTGCCGAGGATGCCCGCCCCGATCTCGAGCGCATCGAGCATCTCCTCGGTTACATCCCACATACGTTACCCGACCCCTTGCTTCACCGAACACGCTGCAGAGATGATGGCAAGGATCGCACGGAACGGCACGCCCGCAGCGCGGGAAGCCCAGGACCGCGATGTTATGATCCGGCCACTCCTTGTCTGATGCAGGGATAGCCTGGAACCCGCTCTGGCCGAAGAGACGCATTCTCTACAGTCGACGGAAAGGGTCAGGATGAGCCTGCGGATCGGGATCGACGTCGGCGGCACGAACACCGATGCCGTACTCATGGCCGGGTTGACGGTCGTCGCCAAGATCAAGACGCCAACCTCGCCCGACGTGACGAGTGGCATCACCACCGCGCTGCGCCACATCCTCGAGACCTCCGCAACACGGACCTCCGCCATCTCCGGCGTCATGATCGGTACGACGCACTTCACCAATGCCGTTGTCGAGCGCAGGCGGCTGGAGCCGACCGCGGCCCTCCGCCTCGGTTTGCCGGCGACGGCAGCCCTGCCCCCGATGGTCGACTGGCCGGAGGACCTAGCCAACGTTCTGGGGCACCACACCTATCTCTGCCACGGTGGCCACGAGTTCGATGGGCGCGAGATCTCTCCGCTCGCGCCGGAGGAGGTCCGCGGCGTCGCGCAGGAGATCACGGAGAAAGGAATCACGGCCGTCGCGGTCTCCTCGGTCTTCTCCCCGGTGGACACCGGCATGGAGCAGGAGGCGGCGGCGATCATCCGCGAGACCGTTCCCGGCGCACAGGTCACCCTCTCCTGCGACATCGGCCGCA
>JAHWJF010000112.1:0-7163 GCA_019348515.1 Chloroflexota bacterium
CCGGCCTCATCAATTGGCCGCGTCCCCGGGAACACGATCGTTGTCGACGATCCTCACACCTCAGCCCGCCATGCTGAGTTGCGGTTCCAGCGCGACCAGTGGTGGCTGCGCGATCTCGGGAGTAGCAACGGCACCATGCTCAATGACGAACTGGTACGCACGGTTGTGGGCGTTGGGCCGGGTGATGTCATACAATGCGGCCGGGTTCGGTTTCGCCTCGTCCCGTCTTTTCCCGTGCCCAGAGTCGATTCCTCTGTCTGATCTGGAGGACGGGTGGCCTTGCGACAACCGGCGCGAGTTTCGAACATGTTTCGGCCGGTGTTCGCCGGTCGTCCACAACCGAGTGCGTTGGAGTCGCCGGGCCTGATGCGCTTGCCGGCGGTATCCGGTGCGTCGCTGCGGGCTGTTTTGCTTGGCGTAGCGGGGGCCGCGGCGCTCCTCGGACTTGCGATTGCCGTTGTCCTCTTGACGGTCCGCGCTACGCACGCGGAGCGGATTTTTCCGGCTGTCACGGTAGCGGACGTCCCGGTTGGTGGCATGCCAATCCCTCTGGCCGCCACGGCACTGAGTGAGCGCGCCAACGCGATTGAATCGAGCTCCATTACCTTTACCCACCGTGATCGATCCTGGACGGCGACACTTCGCGACGTCGGCGTGATGGTCGACGAGCAGGAGGCTCTCGCCCGCGCGGTCGGGTACGGCCGCGAGAGCTCGGCGTTCCACCGATTGCGGGCAGTGACGGCACTGGCGCGGTCAGGCGAGCAGCTCGCGATGCCGATCGCTCTCGACCATGAGCAATTGAACCGTTGGTTCGACGAGATCGATCGCGGTCTCGGAACTCCTCCCCGTGACGCTGCCGTCGAGATCCAGGGTTCGAATGTCGTGATCGTGCCGGAGGTCGATGGCGAAGTCGTCGATCGCGACCTCGCTCGAGCTGAGGTTGAATCCCAGCTCCTGAATCTGAGGCCGATAGAGTCAGAGCTTCCGATCCATACCAAGATCGCCAGCGTGCGGGCGGTCGATCTTGAACCGGCACGTGATCTGCTCCTCCGGGCGATGTCCAACCCGGTGCAGGTCACCAGTGCCGGCGGTCTCTGGACATTGCCGGCGCCCGAGATCGCGCGGTTCATGCGTCAAGCGGTTGTTCCCGGCGAGGGCGGTGCGCCGGCTGTCCATCTAGGTCTCGATCGCGAAAAGCTGGCGGCCTGGCTTGACGAGCGGCTGGGCGCGGCAGTCGAGAAAGAGCCGGTCGACGCCGAGGTTGGCTGGAACGGAGAGCGGCTCGTCTCAGTGAAACCAAGCGTCGACGGAGTTCGTCTCGACGCGGCGGCACTTGCCGAGCAGATCGAGGGAAGGTTCTTTGGCAACGGCGGCACCGTTGAGGCGCCGGTCACGCACATCAAACCGACCATCGACAGCGCGAATCTGGACAAGCTGGGGATCACGACGTTTCTCGGCTCTGGGCAATCGAATTATTCCGGCTCGAGTGACGGCCGTTCGACCAACGTGGCGGTCGGCGCTGGACTGTTGAATGGCACGTTGATCCCGCCCTGGGGCGAGTTCTCGTTCAATGAAGCGATCGGGTGGATCGACGAGGACAAGGGGTTTGTCGAGGCGCAAGTCATCGACGGCGAAAAGATCGGACAAGACATCGGCGGCGGCATCTGCCAGGTGTCGACGACCGTTTTCCGGGCAGCATATCTGGCCGGACTGCCGATCACGGAGTGGTGGCCGCATCGCTTCCGTATCGGGTTCTACGAGTACGACGGCTGGGATCCTGGACTTGACGCATCGATCTTGCAGCCGACCGAAGACCCATCCACCTGGGCCGACTTCAAATTCGAGAATCCGTCGAGTTCCTGGATGCTCGTCGAGTCCTGGACCGACGGCGTCAATGTGGTGGTGAACATCTATGGGGCGAATCTCGGGTACGACGTCGAGTCCACGGGACCGACATGGGGCGCCAAGACCCAGATGCTGGCGCCACAGGAGGTGGTCGACGATGAGCTCGACCCAGGAACCGTGACCCTGGCGCAGGTGGCGGGGATCGGCGAAGAGCTCTCCCATTACCGCGTGGTCCGAGATCGCAATGGCGAGCTGCTCTGGGAACGGAGCTTCTACACGAAATACTTCCCGCGCGGTGACGTCTGGAAAGTCAGCAAGGACATGAAGGGCAAGGCACCGATCAATCGGAACGCCAAGTTTCCACCACTCCCGCCGTCCGGCGTCGACTCTGTCGGCTGGGTCCCGGGCGCTGAGGAATACCTTGCTGAAGGCGAGCTCGAGGCGCCAGTGGAGGAGTGGGACGCTCCGGCTGAAGAATGGGTGGCCCCAGTCGAAGAGTGGACGCCGCCGGCCGAGGATGCGGCGGTCGGGTGAGCCGATCTAGCCCCGCGCTCCCGCCCGTCTCCCGTCTTCCCGGCAGCCTGGCTCTCGTTCTCCCCGCTTTCAACGAAGAACCGAACATTGATGCGGTCGTCCGGGAGTCACTGGCGACGCTCCCCGTCTTTGCCGATTCCTACGAGATCATCGTCGTCGATGATGGCAGCCGGGATCGCACGGGAGAGATCGTGGCTGGTTGGGCAGCCACCAACCAACACGTGCGGCTGGTCAGCCACGCCCGCAATCGTGGCTACGGCGCGGCGTTGACATCCGGCTTTCGAGCGTCGACCGGTGACTTTGTCATGTTCATGGACGCTGATCGCCAGTTCGACATCCGTGATCTCCGCCTGTTGGCTCCATTCGCCGGTGAGTACGACATCGTCGCCGGGTTTCGCATGGAACGGAGCGATCCGCTGCACCGGCGGGTGTTCGCCGAGATGTTCAACGTTTCCGTGCGAATCCTCTTCGGAGTCCATCTTCGGGATATCGATTGCGCCTTCAAGCTCTTTCGGGGCGACTTGCTGCGGGGTCTGCCTCTGACGGCGCCGGGAGCGTTGATCAATACCGAGATTCAGGCGAAGGCGCGCCGCCAGGGAGCTCGATTGCAGCAGGTCGGTGTGCATCATTACCCGCGGATCGCCGGCGAGGCCACAGGCGGCAGCCCGCGAGTGATCCTGCGCGCGATCGGCGAGACGCTGGCTTTGTGGTGGCGGATGCGACACTACCGTCCGCCCGCGCCATCACCGCGCTGCGTGCAGCCCAGCAATGCAGCCGGGACTGGCGCGATCACGTCTGCGGACGGAGCCGGCACAACCCCTGCGAAAAAGCTACTGCCACGGCGTTAGCGTCCTTGGCCGGGAGCGTCACGGAGACGTTTCTGCAGCTCGCCTGGCGTCATTCCCTCGACGACGACCCGCTTGTGCCGATTCGATGTCCCAGAGGCGATCGCGAGTCGAGAACGCGGCACATCGAGCACACCGGCCAGGAATCGCAGCAGCGCGGCGTTGGCGGCACCACCGACCGGTGGTGCGGCGACGCGGACGCGAAGCGTGCCATCCATTGCCTCCTCGATCGAGGTCCGGCCAGCGCGAGGAACCACGGTGACCAAAAGTGCGCTGCCTCGCGCGTGGCTCGAGATCGGGGATCCGGGCCCGGGGTGAGGCGTCACGCCGCAGCCAGTGGCCCGATCGGGACGCGAGTACGGAGATCGCGGGCGACGTCGGAAAGATCGGCCGCGGGCACGACTGGCCGGCCGAGTGCCATGGCAACGTCTTCGAGCGTCTGGTCGTCAAGCAGCGTCCCCGTGCGCTGACTGACCATGCGGTCCGAGACGTAGAGCGGACCAGGAGATGAGCGACGGGCAAAGGTCGCCAGCAGATCCTGCCCGCTCAGCAGTCCGGAGACATTGATCTCCGATCCGAGATAGACGTTCTCGACGGCGACGACGTCCAGAGCCGCTCCGGTGTGGGTGTTGAAGCGGGTAACCGCTTCTCGCATCGTGGGAGTGATCAATTCACCGCACGCCACGGTCCCCTGCGCTCCGGGTAAGCCGTGGGATTTGGAGCGGCGGACGAAGCTGTCCACGCCATCGAGGAAGTGGCGCGTAATCCCGATACCATCCTCGATCTGCGGGAAGCCGCCGTAGTGCGCCGCATCGGGCACAGGACTCCCTGTCATGAGGTAGAACTCGTCACCGAGGTAGAAGAACGGAACGCCACGTTCCTCCTCGAATCGAGCCTGCCACGATTCTGCCTGGGAGATCACGTGCCGCGCTTCCTCGGGGTGGTAGCGCCGTACGGCAATGTGCTTGCCGGGAAGTGTCCGCATGCAGGTTCGGGAAAGCCGGAGCTGGCGACTCTGGCGCTCCTGACCGTGCCGGGAGAGCCCGACCGGCACACCGGCAATCGAGCGGAGCCGGCTGCCAAACGTGGCCAGATCGCTCAAACTACGGTCGAGAGCTGGACCATCATTGACGCCGGGCACGAGCACGAGCTGCGCGTGGAAGTCGATGCCGGCCCGCTCCAATCTAGCGAGATCTTCCATGATGCGACCGGCTTTCGGGTTTCCGACCAGCGCCACGCGCAGATCCGGGTCGGTGCTGTGCACGGAGACGTGGAGCGGCGAGATGTGCTGCTCTTCAATGCGGCGCCAGTCCTCGTCCGTCAGGTTCGTCAGTGTGACGAAGCTGCCATAGAGCATTGAATAGCGGTAGTCGTCGTCCATGACATACAGCGAACGACGCATTCCCTTGGGAATCTGCTTGATGAAACAGAAAGGACAGGCGTTCTCACAGATGCGAACGCCGTCGAACGTGGGGTCGGCGAACGTCACTCCCCAGAACTCGTCGCCTTCCAGGTCGAGCTCGTAGCGAAGCAGCACCCCGGCGCGCTCGACGTCGAGGACAACGTTCTCCGCTTGCGCCTGAAACTGAAAGTCGAGCGCGTCGATCAACGGCAACCCGTTGATACCGACGATACGGTCGCCGGGCTCGATCCCGAGCTCCATGGCGAGGGATGCCGGCGACACGGCATCGACCAGCCCGGGGACGCTCGGGGCCAGGTCAACGCGCCGGTGAGAAAGTGGGCTGACGGCTACGGGGCTCATGACTGCTTGTGGTCCAATGCCAGAATTCAGCGCAGTTTGACGCACATCGCCGCTGGCCTTGTCAATACCAGCGGCGGCGTCCAACCCCGAAGTTTACCATGATCTATATTCAGCGACGTTCGCGGCGCACGGTCGCCTGGATGCCGCGTATACTTGGGGTCTCAGACTTGAGCCGGGGGCAAGCCCCTGGCTCTTTCCCATATGGGCGAGCAGCCGCGGCAGGCGCTGCCGCATGACCGAACCGTCCGGCGACGGAATGCTAGTCCTCGGCTTGGTCCCCTCAGGCGAGTGGGTCCAACTGGGGCCGCGACGGACCGGAAAGGACGCCGTGCAGATGGTACAGACAGTCTGGCTCACCGAAGCCGGCAAGAGTCGGCTCGAAGACGAGCTTCAGGATCTCCGCACGCGCCGCAGGCCCGAGTTGCACGCGAGGATTCAAGAGGCGACGGAAAGCGGCGACATCTCCGATAACAGCGAGTATGAGGAGCTCAAGGACGAGTGGGCCAGCCTCGAGGCGCGAATATTTGAGCTTGAGCAGACGCTCGAGTACTCGGAGATCATTCAACGCCAGGAAGGTGATGACGTCGTTGGCCTGGGTTCAACGGTGACCCTGCGTAGTGATGACGGAGAAGAAGAGACCTGGATCCTCGTCAGCCCGCAGGAAGCTAATACCCTCGACGGGACGATCTCGACTGAGTCGCCGGTCGGTCGCGCCATTGTTGGATGCCGTTCCGGTGACGCCGCGACGGTGACCACTCCGAGCGGGGCGATCGTCTACACGGTGGTGACCGTCGCGTGACGGCGGAGCCGCCCGAAAACGCGATATCGGACGGGACACTCGTCGCGATGGAGGACTCCACGGCGGGGGCGCTCGAGCGCGTGCTGAGCGATGTGATGCCGCTTTCGGAGCTTCAGGAGATCCGCCAGGCGAAAGTGGAGGCGTTCCGCGATCGCGGTATCGATCCCTATCCACCGCGTGCCGATCGGAACAGTACCGTCCGTGACGCCAAGGCGCGCTTCACCGCTATCGAGACATCTCTCTCAGAGGGTGGCGAAGACGAGGTGGAGACGACCCTCGTTGGCCGGCTTGTCAGCCGCCGGCACCAGGGCAAGACCGTATTCGCGCACGTGCGAGACGGCTCCGGCGAGATTCAGCTCTACTTGCGCCGTGATGATGTTGGCATCGATGCGTTCGAGGACTTCCTCAAGCTCTACGATCTCGGCGATTTCCTGCAGGCGACCGGCCGCCTGTTTCGCACCCGGGCCGGCGAGATTTCGCTACGAGTCAGCGACTTCGCGATCCTGAGCAAGGCGCTCAACGCGCCGCCGGAAAAGTGGCACGGCCTGCAAGACGTCGAAACCCGCTACCGGCAGCGCTACGCGGATCTTATTGCCAACGAAGACGTCCGCTCCGTCTTTGAAACGCGATCAAAGATCGTCTCATCCATCCGGCGCTTCCTCGATGCGCGTGGCTTCATCGAGGTGGAGACGCCGACGCTGCAGCCGTTGTACGGTGGCGCCGCGGCGCGGCCGTTCACGACCGTTCACCACGCGCTTGGCCAGACGTTCTATCTGCGAATTGCCGTCGAGCTCTATCTGAAGCGGCTGATCGTCGGCGGATTTGAGCGCGTCTACGAGATCTGCAAGGACTTCAGAAACGAGGGCATGGATCGAAACCACCAGCCGGAGTTCACGATGCTGGAGTGGTACGAAGCCTATTCGGATTACGAGCATGTGATGACAACGGCGGAGGAGCTGATCCGCCAGATTGCGATCGACGTCTACGGCGAGCCGCGGTTTACCAACAACGGCGTCGAAATCGAACTCAGCCAACCGTTCGCGCGGGTCACCCTCCGCGATGCGATCCGGGAGGCGACAGGCATCGACTACACGGAGTACCCGGAGCAGGCCGGGTTACTGGCTGCGGCACGTGGGGCGGGGGCTGATGTGGCGAGCGACACGGTCTGGCCCCGGATCGTCGATGAGCTTCTGAAGCAGTTTGTTCGTCCGAATCTCATTCAGCCGACGTTCCTGCTCGACTACCCGGTGGAGCTCTCGCCCCTGGCCAAGCGCAAGCCGGACGATCCGACACACGTGGAGCGGTTCCAGCTCTATATCGGGGGTGGGGAGATCGCCAACGCGTTCACCGAGCTGAACGATCCCCTCGACCAGCTCTC
>JAHWJF010000112.1:7263-8768 GCA_019348515.1 Chloroflexota bacterium
CGCCCAAGCGAGGTGGAACGGTAACTGGCGCGAGACGAGTAGCGGAGGTGGTCGACGTGTTGGACCGGATCCGGGAGATGACCGGGATCTACGGTCTCGGATTCCGCAAGGAGTCCATCCTTGGGCTTGCGGTGCCGATCGCGTTCGTCGTGTTGGTTGGAGGCGCTATCGCGGCGCTGATCCTGTTTCGATTGTAGTTACTTCGTCGATCGTGCCCATCGGCGGCGTCCGCCTCTGGGCGCTGCCGCCCGCCTTCCTCAGGTTCCACTTGCGCGTCGCCTGGTAGGGTCACCAAGAACGTCGTGCCCTTCCCGGGAGCGCTCATCACCGTGATTTCCCCACCGTGTGCCCGGCAGATCGCGTGAGCGATCGCCAGACCGAGTCCCGTGCCGCCTGAAGAGCGGCCGCGGGCCCCATCAGCCCGGTAGAACCGCTGGAAAAGGTGCGGTAGATGCTCCGGAGCGATCCCTTCGCCTTCGTCGCGCACGGCGATACGAGCCTGGCCTCCCGGGGTGGCCGCGACGGCCACCCGAATCCGCCCGGGAGGCGGGGTGTGCCGAATCGCGTTGTCCAGCAGGATCATCACCAGCTGATGGAGACGGTCGGCATCACCCGGAATCTCGACGCTTCGGGGCGCTTCCAGTTCCAGCGTGTGACCGGACGCCAGGACCTCGGCGGAGCGCACCGCGTCAGCCGCGATCTCGTTCAGCAGGACGCGATCGCGGCGGAAAAGAGCCGTATCTACAGGGCCATTGCTCGCATCCGCGCGAGCAAGCAGGAGCAGATCGTCAAGCAGCCGCCGCATGCGGTCGCTTTCACGGCGGATGTCGTCGAGGGCGGGAGTCAGGTCCATGTGCTCGAGCCCAGCCGCGCCGTGGCGCGCCTGCCGCGTGAGCACGTCGACGTTGCCCCGGATAGCGGTCAGCGGTGTGCGCAACTCGTGTGAGGCATCACCGACGAATCGTTCCTGAGCGCGAAACGACGCCTGAAGGCGATCGAGCATGGCGTTGAACGTCGAGGAGAGGCGAGACAGCTCATCATCCGTCGGGGGCACCGGGAGGCGAGAGTTGAGTGACGTCGCGGTCCCGTCCCCCGCGGCGATCGCGGCGGCGGCCGCGGTGACGCGATCTACTGGCCGCAAAGCCCGGCCGGCGAGTACCCAGCCTCCGGCAAGGGCGAGGGCCAATCCCAGGGCGGAGGTCACCAGCAACACCTGCCGCAGCGAGGCTAGCGTCTCGTGCATCGTCGTCAGGCGCTCCCCGACAATCACCGCCCCGATGTACCAGCGGACACCGTTGCGATCGGTGATCGTGACCGGGAAATGCACGGCCCGGGCCTGCTCCCCAGCCAGCTCCGTCGATACGAATTGGGGGTCTTCACTCGGCTCGCCGGCAGTGCTCACGAGCGGATCGTCCGGGGCGTATTCAGAGCCACGGACGACGTCTCCGGAGGGAGAGGTTATCTGAATCAACTGGCCGCGTGAGGCGAAGGAGCCGAGGGTCGGG
>JAHWJF010000500.1 GCA_019348515.1 Chloroflexota bacterium
CTGCGAGTCCCTATCGCACTGCGCGGTCTTCGCATCGACTACGCTGGCGCGATGTTTTGGTTCATGCGGAAAAGGTTCTCTGGATCGTAGGCGCGCTTCAGAGCCGCCAGTCGCTCGTAGGTAGCGTCGCCATAGGCGGCGCGGACCCGGGCTCTGCCTTCGTCGCCTACATCGCCCAGATAGTTAACGTACACGGCATCCGTGGCGAAGGGCTGCAGCGCGGACCAGAGCTCCCGCGCCCAACTGATATTAGCCAGATCCTCGGCCGGCTCGTCCCAAGCGGTAAAGATGATCACGTTGAAGGGCGAGTCGCGAAAGGCAAATGCTGTCTCCTCGGGCGCGACGCGGCTGACAGCCCCTCCGAACAGCTCGATGGCGATGCCGGCATGGGGTGAGGGCGCGCGACGGAAGTGATCCGCCAATACGTCAATGGCTACATCGGCGAGCCCCGGCAGGAAGCTCGATTTCCAGTAGTTGCGCTGGCCGGCCGGAAAGGCGGCGTCGAACAACATCTGCGCCGCTCGGTAGGGCATGGGGCCAACCAGATCGGCCACCGGCGAGCCGAACTGGCGCAGCGGTTGTACGGCCGCTTCGCCCTCGTCGAGCGGCCCGGTGTACACGGGAACCAGCGCCGACAGGGGATTACCGTCGGGTGAAGTCAGGAGTGCCGCCATGCACCCCATCGCCTCTGGCAGCGTTGGCGCGCTGTCCCTGAAGAACCGGAGGAGCTCTCCCGCGGCATCGAGCGGGTGGAAGAGAGGGCCGGCCAGGACTATCGGGCCGACCGGATGCAACTGATACTCCAAGCCGGTGACTACCCCAAAGTTGCCACCCCCACCGCGTAGCGCCCAGAAGAGATCGGGGTGCTCAGTTGCGGTGCACCGCAGAAAGCGACCATCGGCGGTGACCACCTCAGCGGCGAGGAGGTTGTCACAGGCCAGGCCGTGTTTGCGCATCAGCCAGCCGAAGCCGCCGCCGAGGGTGAGCCCGGCGATCCCGGTCATGGAGACCGTCCCACCGGTCGTGGCCAGCCCGAAGGTCTGCGTCTCATGATCGAGCTCACCCCAGGTCACTCCGCCCTCGGCCCAAGCGGTACGCGCCACCGGATCGACGCGGATCCCCTTCATCAGTGAGAGGTCGACGACGACCCCATCATCGCAGACGGCATTGCCGGCGACGTTGTGTCCCCCGCCGCGCACGGCTAAGAGCAGGTCCTGATCACGGGCGAAGGCGACAGCTGCCAGGACATCGGCGACGCCGGTACACCGAGCGATCAGTGCCGGACGGCGGTCGACCATCGCGTTCCAGACCTGCCGGGCCGCGTCGTATCCGTCATCTCCCGGGCGCAGCAGGGCACCACGGAACTCTGCCCGCAACGACTCGATCGCCACGTCGTCGATCACTCGATTGGTCATCGTCCGGGGTGGTTCGGTGACGGTCATCGTCTGTCTCCCTTCGCATCATCGGACAAAGGCCGGGAGCACGCATTCAGCTCTACCCCATCCTCTACCGCGGCGGGAATCAGCGCATCCGACGAAGTACGTATTGGGACTACGTATTGCCGCGCGGTGCGGCAGGACCCGGCACACCACGGGCTCCGGAGAGTGGAATGGGCTCAGGCAAGTCCACGGCGGACGGCCCAGGCGGCGGCCTCGGTGCGCGAGGACAGCTCGAGTTTGGCGAGGATATGGGTGACATGCGTCGTGACCGTGCGCGGGCTGATGAACAATGCCGCGGCGATCTCGGGGTTCGTGCGGCCAACAGCGAGCAGGCGTAAGACGTCCAATTCGCGCGGGGAGAGCCCGAACCGGTCGGCCGGAGGCGGCGACGCGCTGGCCACCCGCGATGCTTCCGCCAGTGCCTCGGCCAGGGCGATCGCGTCCGTTATCGTCAGTTCGCGCCCGGCGGCCTTGGCTGCAGCGAACGCATCCGTCCCGAGACGTTGGCGCACAGTCTCCTCGACTTCGGTGAGCAGCGCTGCTGCCCACGGATAGAGGAGCGTGCCGTAGCGCTCATGGACGGCTCGCGCCGCGCCGATCAGGCGGGCCGCCAGTTCCGTCTGCTGACGCGCAAGGGCCACTTGCGCCATCCTCAGGAGCTGGGCCGCGGTCAGGGCCTCGTCGCCATGCACGCGATGCAACGCTAAACTCCGCTGCAGCCAGTGCTCAGCCTCCTGTACCGCGGCGCGCGCGAGCGCCACCGCTCCCAGGTTGCCGAAGGCCGTCGCCGCGCCCCACTGATTCCCGACTATTTCGTGCAGTGCCAGCGCCTTCGAAGAGTACGCGGCCGCGGTGGCGAGATCGCCGCGTTGGCGGGCGATGGCACCCAAGTGGCCCAACGCCAGAGCCGGCCAGAATCGCGCACTGCGTTCACCCCACACTGTCAGGGCTTCCTGGTGCACCGTCCACGCCCGATGGAGGTCCCCTTGCCAGTGCGCCGCGATGGCCACGTGGTAGAGCGCATAGGCGATGGCGTGTGCATCCGCGGCCTGGCGTGCTACCTCC
>JAHWJF010000501.1 GCA_019348515.1 Chloroflexota bacterium
ATCTCGGGAAAAACCGGGAGCCACGATGAACAACACAGGGTGCGCCCGCACCGCCCTAGTCCGCCCAGGAGCCGCGCTTCGTCACGCGGGCCGACCTGACGCAACTCCACCCGGCAGCCAAGAATGCTCGCGGCCTCGCGAGCGAGATCGCGCAGCGCGCCTGCCTCGGGTGCTCGCTCGCGATCAGGAACCGAATAGCTCAGGGTGATCGCTGATCCGTCAAACGTATAGTCCGCCGCAATCGCCTTGATGCCCAACTTGCGGGCGCGGGAAATGTCACCAAATGCCTTGATCGCGCCAGCCCTCTTGCGCCGAAGTGCCTCCATGTGGCCGACATCATCGTCGTTCAACCGGCGGACGACACTGCCGAGATCACCTTGCAGCTGCGCCTGCCGGACGAGATGCTGCTCCATCACCACCCGAGCGGCTTCCTGCCCGCGGTTCGTCGGCACGACAACCCAGTCTCCAACCCGGAGATCATCCTTGTTCGGACGGAAGTAGTAAATGCGCCCGGAGTCCGGGAAACGCACACCAACAACGCACTCGGGCGGCGAGCCGTCGTTCTGGCCAACGATCTCGTTCTCGTCGCCACAGCCACATTCGCCGATCGACTCTCCGGCCTGGAGGCGGTTCTTGAAGCGGTCCCGTGCTCGCTCTCGGGCCTCATCGATCGAGGCCGGCGGCGCCCATGATCCGTCTAATTGCGTCCGGGTTCCGAGCTCGGCCATGCCATCACCATCGCTTCCAAGGCCAGTCGAGGCCGTACATTCGCTTCCAGGTCGCTGAGGCAGCCCAGCGTCGCGGCAATCGCGCGACTCAACGACAGGGCTGAAGGCGCCATGCTGGCGGGCGTCGACAGGTTCGTTGTCTGGTTTTCCACCATCCGGCTCGACGTCCGAGCCGATTCGATCATCTCATCACGAAGGAGATGGATTGCCGCCTGCACGACGCCAATGATCTCAGCACGTCGTTTCCCGAATTGGTCGCCGAGCCTGAACGCGGTGACCAATTGCTCGTATCGCGGCGACGCTATCCAGCCTGCCGCGGACTCTCGCTCCGTGCGCCGTGCCGCCAGCAGTCTCTCATCGAGAACGGCCGCAAGCGCCCACCCGGCGCAACCCCGGCTCAAGGTCGCCAGCTCTGCCGCCAGCTTGAGCTCCACTCCTTTTCCGTGTAGCGCCCTCTCGACAGCCGCCTGGGCAATCGGCCGCACCGGGATTTCCTGGCAGCGCGAGCGGACGGTCTCGAGTAGCACCTCGGGCTCGTCGGCTAGTAGGACCAATGTGACTCCCCGCGGCGGTTCCTCGAGCGTCTTGAGCAACGCCTGTTGGGCAGGTTCCAATAGCGTTTCCGCATCATCGACGATCAACAGCCGCCGCTCGCTCTCCAGCGGGAGCAGAGCCGCGGACGCCCGCAGTCGTCTGACGGTTTCGATGGTAAGAGTGGCGCCGCGCCCCGGCTTCTCCGCCAGCATTGCCTGCGATTCGAGGCTGAAAAGCTCGACATCCGGGTGCGATGCTCGCTCGATGTTGCGGCAGAGACGACAGACGCCGCACGGCTGAGATCGATCATCGACCGAAACGTTCGGGCAGCAAAGCGCTTTCGCAAATGCACGAGTCAATGCCGCTTTGCCTACCCCCTTCGGTCCCGAAAGCAGATATGCATGGCCGATGCGGTCCCCACGGACCACCTCACGCAACCGTTGCGTGGCTATGGCGTCCACCCACTCCGGCCAACCAACTTCCGTTACCTGAACCGGGGTATTGGGGGCGTTTCGAGGTTTCTTTGGTGCGCCCACGTCAGGCCGCCCGGCGCTTTACCGGTCGGCGTACCGGAGCTGCCGGGGGAGCTTCAAACGCTCCGTCGCGACTCAGCAGCTCGATGATGCGCTGCCGTTCCCCGGACTGAAGCGCGGAATCCGCCGGCAACGACGTGATGTAGGGCTTCAGCCCCTCTCCGTTGGTTACCGGGAATTCCGGCTCTGATACGTCGAGCGTCACCTTCGGATTGAGGAAGGTCACCACCCCATCGACGTCCGTCTGGATCTGTTCAAGGGCGAGAAATTCGCTCATCGCCTGAACGTCTGCCGCCGTATCTGCCGTGGGGTTCCCGAGAAAGGCTCCACCCATACCGAAGAAGCGGCTGAGACCCTGACCGACTTTGCGCCAGCGTCCGTCCCGGTACGCGACGCGTCCGGGAAGGTCCCGCGCGGTGATTGTGAGAACTCCGCCGGGGTAGACGAGCGCGTGCTCGACGACGCGTTTGCCGACCTTCGGGTAATGGATTAGCGAGTACCGGTCACCCAGATCCTTCAGCCGCGCATCGAGAATCACATCATTCCGTTGCGCGCGGTTCCATTTGCCGACCTGCTGCATACCGAGGTGGAAAATGATGGTTCCCGCTAGGAGCGGGAGGTAGGCCACGACGACACCGGACTGCCCGCCGGCCGAAGCGAGCCAGAACGCCGATCCTAGGAGCGCCACGCCGGCAATCGACGCC
>JAHWJF010000113.1 GCA_019348515.1 Chloroflexota bacterium
TGAGATCACCCATCAAGCTGCAGGTGATCGCCGTGCGCGAGGCGTACGCTTCGAGATGTCCCCGGCCGCCACAGCCGCACAAGCGACCTCCGATATCGACCACGATGTGCCCAATCTCACCGGCACTACCGCTTGCGCCGGTCACCAGCTTTCCTCCAGTAACCACCGCGCCCCCGACCCCTGTGCCCACGAAGCAGCAGATGAAGTCCTGCACGCCTCTCCCGGCACCGAACGCCAGCTCTCCAGCCGCTGCTACCTGAACGTCGTTGCGTAGCGCCGCCGGAACGCCAAACCGCTTGCGGAGCGACTCCGCGATCGGCAGGTCGATGACGGCCTGACTCAGGTTTGGCGTGCCCCGCAGCACGCCCTGGTCGGCGTCCACCTGGCCAGCCGCGCCGACGCCGATACCGACGATCTGCTTCGGTTTCATCTTGGCCGATTGAAGCGCGTCGTCCGCGGCGCTGTGGATCTTGTCGATGATGGTCTTGGGGCTGTCCGCGGCCGATGTCCGCTTCTTGGCGGTCGAGATCACTTCTCCGCTGTCGAGCTCGACAACCGCCGCCAGCAGCTTTGTCCCCCCGAAGTCAATGCCCAGCGCGTGTCGCTTCGCCATCATCGCACCTACCTTCGCTCGATCCCACCGCGGACCTGACCCTTACTTACGGGCGGTCAAGGATTTCCAGCACGCGCCCGAATTCTTCCACTCCGATCACGGTATTCGGGTCGAGCTTGACCTGAACGTGACTCATTCCCTCTTGGGCGTGCCCACGCAGGATCTCGGCCAACGTTTCGGCGTCACCCGTGACATAGGGCGGAGTCTCCCGCGGCCGGCCTCTGCTCCCCGGCAGGTCAATCAGCACCGTGCATGTCCGGCCCAGGGTCGCCGGGTCACGCCCAACCGTTTGACATGCCGCGTCGACTCTAGATTGCGCCCTTACCACCTCGTCCCGCGTGTTCAGCCCCCAGGCGTTCCACAGGTCGGCAAGCTCGGCGGTCAGCCGCAACATCCGGTCCCCGGTGGTTCCGATCATGATCGGCAGGCCGGATGCTCGCGGGCCGCGTGGCCGCAGCTCGCAGTCTCGGACTTGGTAGTACGTACCATCGAAATCAACGTGTCCGTCGCGCAGGAGCCCGGCGATGATGCGTATCGCTTCTGAAAATCGCCCAACTCGATGATCGAAGGGATAGCCAAACGCTTCGTACTCGGGCTCATGCCATCCCGCGCCGAGCCCGAGAATGAGCCGGCCGTCACTGATCTCATCGACGGTCTCGGCGATTTTGGCCAGAACTGCGGGATTGCGAAACCCCGTGCAGCTGACCAGCGGCCCAATCTCCACCCGCTCGGTGACCGCCGCGAGCGCGGAAAGGAGGGACCAGCACTCCCAGACTCCTTGCGGCGCCTTCTCCTCGAAACGAAAGATGAGATGGTCCGACACACAGATCGAATCGAACCCACATGCCTCAGCGGTCTCGGCCATCACCAAGAGGTCTGCCCACCGAGCCGAGCCGCCGCCCATCTCCCGCTCGGTGTCGGGGAACATCAAGCCGACTTTGAGCGGCCGATCCGGTTGCGAGCGCTCAACCACGCTCCAGATCCTCGAGCACCGGCGCAAACTCCTCGATCGCTTCGACCGTGATCGGATCGAGCACGAGCTGCACGTGGCTGATCCCGGCATCAGCGTACTGCCGCATCACCGCCGCCAGATCCGTCGTCGACCCGGTCAGCGGCGGCATCTCCGCCTCGTTGGTCGACCCGACGTGCCTCCCTTTGCCTCCAGTCATACCGACGTAGACGGCGCACGTCCGCTCGACCGTTTGCGGGTCGCGTCCGACTCGCTGGCATGCTTCATCGACTTTCTGCATCCAGGGCGCAAGATTTTCCGGGCGGTTCCCGAACCACGCATACCAGGCGTTCCAACTTTGGGCGTACGGCATCGTGATATCGAGCATCCGCTCACCCGCCGAACCGATCATTAGCGGCGGGCCCTGCAGTCTGGGTCCGGGCGGCACGATCTGGCAGTCGTCGAGGGTGTAGTAATTACCGTGAAAATCGAGCGCTTCCCCACCCAGCAGTCGCCGGATAATGGTGAACGCCTCCTCGAATCGCGAAACGCGATGGTCATACGGGTAACCAAACGCGGCGTACTCGGCCTCATTCCAGCCGGCTCCGAGGCCGAGGATGAGGCGACCTGCTGAGACTTCGTCGAGCGTCACTGCTTTTTTCGCGATCATCGCTGGGTTGTGAAACGAGGTGCAGGCCACAAGTGGCCCGATCTCTACCCGCTCGGTAATCGCGGCGATGGCCGCCATCACCGTCCAGGCTTCCCAGGGACCGCGTGGAGCCTCACCGCCGTCGCGAAAGATCAGGTGATCGCCAACCCAGATCGAGTCGTACCCCAACGCCTCCGCCGTTGTCGCCATCCGCGCCAGGTCGCTCCACGGCGCCACGCGCTCGACCTCAGGGAGTTGGACACCCACTTTCAAGGGGCGATTTCGCGGCGGTTCACCCGGCATACCTCTCTCCTGTCCGTATTTCGCCGGCCACTTGGCGGACCGCGATCATACCGCGAGAACGCGACGGTCTCGCGGTATGATCGGAGATGATGTCCAGGGTCCGGATCTAGTTGATCTGAATGCCTCGCAAACGCCAGACTGCCAGTAACAGGCAAACCACGGCCACCACAACCATCGTCATCACCGCGTTCGATGCGGCCGCGGAGTCGCCGTCCCAAAGCCCATTGAACACCCGCAGCGTGTATTCCCTGCTGGAGACCGCCTGCACCCCGGGCAGAAACCGTCCCAGCAGGCTCTCCCAGGCGAAGATGTAGATCATGCCGGCGAGCAACGCTCGCGGGACGACCAAGCTCACTAGCAAGAAGACCGCCCCAAGAAGAACCGCCCCGGCAGCCGATGCGCCCGCCATCGCCAGGAAGAGCCGTCTCAGATCCTCGGCATCCGGTCCTCTCGACGCGACGAGCGTCGCCGCCGCGACACCGACAAGGAGCGCCGGTACGGTCACCAGCAGAACCGCGGCATACTTGCCGAACGCGAGCCGCAAGCGGGTCACCGGCTTCATCAACAAGTACGGAAGCGTCCCATCCTCCAGCTCATTGCCGAATGCCGCCGTCGCCGGCAGCAGCACCACGATCGGGAGCAGCGTCGGCACGACAAGCTCCCGGAAGAGATCGACCAGGAACTCGTTCGGCGTTATTCCCCAGGGCCTCACGAGATAAATCACGGCAAACAGCGCCGGAATCAGACTCAACGCAAGGGCGAGTCTCGCCGTCCGCCCGCCGGAAAACTGGCGAACCGTGAGCATTGTGACCGGTAGCAATCTCCACAATGCGGTCACGGATTACTTACCGACCAGGTACGAGAAGACTGACGCCAGTGATTCATCGACGGGCTGCATCTCGAACAGGCGGATCCCTTCTCGCTTCGCAACTTCCGGCACCAGAAGGCTGAATCGCCGCACGTCGTTGGTCTCCGCGACGAACCTGCCGTCTCCGGAAAGCCGGATCGATTTCGTAATCGGCTCCGCCACGAGCGCCGCCGCGAGGCGCCGAGGATCATCACACCGGACGCGCACCATATGGTCTCGCTCGTCCATGCGTTCCCGGATTGTCCGGAAGTCGCCAGCCGCGGCGAGCTTGCCGTTGACGATGACGAGGACGTTTCTGGCGAACCGTTCCACCTCTGGCAAGACGTGGGATGAAACGACCACGCTCTTCCCTTCGTTACCGAGCCGCCGGATCAGAGCGATCAGACTCGCGCGCTGCACCGGATCAGTGCCATTCAACGGCTCGTCGAGGAGCAGCACTCGCGGGTCGTGGACCAGCGCCGCGGCGACCTTGATCCGCTGCCGCATCCCTTTCGAATAACCCCCAAGAGCTCGGCCGGCCGCACTGGCCATGTCAACGATGGCAATGGCATTCTCGGCGGCGCCATCTGGATCCGGAGTCTTCTGCAGGATGGCATTCAGGCGAACGAACTCCCGGCCCGTGAGCGAACCGTAAAGCTGCTCCTGTTCTCCGGCGAGACCGATCTCCCGATAAATCATCGTGTCCCGCCGTACTGGTCGATCGAGCACTCGGACTGTTCCTGACGAGGGAGCAATCAAACCGGAGACCATGTTGAGGATTGTCGACTTGCCGGCGCCGTTGGGACCGAGCAGAGCCGTCACCCCTGCTCCGATGCCGAATGTCAGGTCGGAGACGGCGACGACCTCTCCGTACCATTTGGCAACGCCGCGTAGGGCGATGACCGCTTCCTCTCCCGGCGCCAGACCTGGCAGACCGTCCGAGTCCGGCTCGCTCGAGGCTTGCGTGAAAGGCTTAGTCACGGCGCCGATACCAGGCAAACATCACCACGCAGCAGATCGCGATCACCACTGCCATGACTCCGAGTGATGCGTTGAGCGGAATGTCGGCGGCGAGGTCAGGCTCGTCGAACAGCTGACCCACCATCGCGGCGATGGTGCGCGACGGGCTGATGGCAAACGTCCATCGTGCCAGATCAGGTTGATCGCGGAGCGCCTCCGAGATGGCAAGCGAGAGCGATTCGGAGAGCACAAAGCCAAGGATGATGACGCCGACCGCGATGCTTTTACGCCCCGTGAACGACGAGATCATGAGGGCGATCGCTCCCAGGTAGAACGCAATCATGGTCCCGGCGACCGCGATGCGGCCAAGATCATCCAGGCTGTCCCGAAGGGCGGCCACTGGCTCATCCGCCAGGAGACCGTTCCCGAACCAGAGCACGACCGCAGGCACCACCGACATCGAAAGGGTGAGCAGACCCGCGGCGAGGAGTTTCGCCACGACGTACGAGCTGCGCCCGATCGGGCGCGAGAAATAGAGCGGCAGCAACCGGTCGTGCCGGTCACTCGACATCATCTCGGGCGCGATCATGGCGACGAAGATCCCTACCAGCAAGAATATCGCCCCGAAGAAGGCCGCGTAATCGAGAAACTCAAAGGCGGGAAAGAACGCCCGAATCCCGACTGCGATGAGGACCGGGATGGCGACTGCGGCGTAGAGCAGCATCGGGATGATCTTTGCCGTCCAGGGACGACGGATACCGAGCGCTCGCGCCATCGAGTAGCGAGCCAGCGCCCATACGGCGTGTGTCTGCCCTAGCCGGGGACCGCCATAGTGGAGATATCCCCGGTCGAAGATTTCGCCGTACTGGCCGGTCGAAGCGCTCATGTGGCAGCACCTCGCCCATTGCCCCGCGCCCCATTGGCTCCCACGCCTACCGAGTCGACGTAGAGGTCTTCGAGGGATCGCGTCGCGGGCCGCAGCAGACGGAGTGGCGATCCTGTCGCGGCGGCGGCATCCCGGATCGCATCCAGCGTCTGGTCGCCACGCCGGGCGATGACGAACTCGTCCGAGGAGTACTCGATGCCGGCCGGCCTCGCTTCGAGCCCAACTTCACGCAACGTATCCAGGAACGGGTCCGGATTGCCGTCGACGCGAACATGCAAGTCCGCGCTGTCGTCGTCCGGCACGTGGAGCGGTTGCGACGCGACGACCCGACCTCCGTCGAGCACGACCACGTAGTCGCAGACGCGTTCTACGTCGTCGAGGATATGAGAGGAGAGCACCACGAGAATGCCGAGCTGCCGGTGAATCCGGTCGATCAGCTCGAGCATCTCCTCCCGACCAAGGGGATCGAGCCCGTTCGTCGGCTCGTCGAGAAACACCAGCTCAGGATCGTGCACGATCGCCTGGGCCAGCTTCACCCGTTGTTTCATCCCGGTCGAGAACCCTTTGACCAATCGATAGCGCTCCTCGTCAAGACCGACGTGATAGAGAACATCCGCAGCTCGTTGCCGCGCCGCGCGACGCGGCAGCCCGCTCATCTCGGCCATGTGCGAGACGAAGTCCGCGGCGGTGGCGTTGTCTGGCAAAGCGTCCGTCTCCGGCATGTAGCCAACCCGCATCCGAAGTTCACGTCCATGGACGACCGCATCACGGCCCAAGACCCTGGCGGTCCCACCATTTGAACGTGAGAGACCGAGCAGAATCTTGAGCAGCGTCGATTTTCCCGCCCCATTCGGCCCGAGCAGGCCGACCGCCGCCCGTGGCACGGCGAGATCGACGTGATCGAGCGCGAGAACGTCGCCGTAGCGCTTGACGAGCGCCGACGTCTCGATACTCAACGGCTGATTTGGTTCAGCGTGCATGAATCTCCTGAGGCGACGCGCTGCCGATCTTCCGCCGGAGTCTAGCAGGGGTCCCTCCCCGAACGGCTAGGCCCAGCGTCGCCCACTTCGGCGATGACGCCCCGGACTGAGTCCCCTAGGCTGATGGTGTCGCCGAATGTCTCAGCGACCGTGAATTCATCGAACTGGGGCGGGCGTTGCGAATGATGCCCCTCATAACAATCCAAGGAGTACTTTCGATGTCCACAACGATCTCATCCTCGTCACTTCTCGCCAGTGTCTCTGATGAACTCGCGGGGGCTGTCGATCGCGCTGGCTCCGGAGTCGTCACCGTCGACGCCCGCCGTCGCCACCCGGCTAGCGGGATCGTTTGGACCAGTGACGGGCTGATCGCCACCGCGAACCATGTCGTGGAGCGAGACGAAGAGATCGAGATTGGTCTTCCCGACGGCAGGACCGTGAGCGGCACCCTCGTCGGGCGAGACCCGGGTAGCGACCTCGCGTTGCTTCGCATCGATGCCTCTGACGTCGCCCCGCTGGAGCGGTCTACCGTCGAGCCGCGGGTTGGGCATCTGACCCTCGCCATCGGGCGGCCCGGCCCGAGTGGCCCAATGGCGTCACTCGGTGTCATCAGCGCCGTCGGCGGCCCGGT
This sequence comes from Chloroflexota bacterium, assembly GCA_019348515.1. Taxonomy (GTDB): domain Bacteria; phylum Chloroflexota; class Chloroflexia; order Thermomicrobiales; family UBA6265; genus JACCXM01. The sequence goes on from JAHWJF010000113.1 coordinate 6,819, forward strand.
GCGATTCCGCGGCGGAGCGTCCCTGGAGCGGTACGTGCGGGCCGACGTCGCCATGCTCCCAGGATTCTCCGGGGGTCCACTCGTCGACAGCGTCGGCAACCTGATCGGTCTGAACTCCTCGACCCTGGGCAACGCCGGTCAACTGACTGTGCCCGCAGCGAGCATCGACGCCACGGTATCAACCCTTCTCCAGCACGGCCGGGTCCGTCGAGGGTATCTTGGCGTTGGCGCACAGGGTGTGCGCCTGCCGGAAGCACTCACTCGCGCGCTAGCGAATGGTCAGGAGCAGGGTCTGCTCATCGTCTCCGTCGAGACTGGTGGTCCCGCGGATGCTGCGGGACTGATGTTGGGTGACGTGATCCTGGCAATCGACGGCGAAACGGTCGGCCAGGTTGAGCAGCTGCAAGAGCGATTGACGGGAGACCGCGTTGGCAAGTCCGTCCCGATCCGCATCGCTCGCGGTGGCGAACCGCGCGAAATCGGCGTCACCGTCGGCGAACGCCAGCGGCAAGCTGAGTAGACGGGGCACGACCACCATGTCCATGACTCTCGAGCGCGAACTTACAGCTCCAGTCGCGCCAGCCCTCGCCGGGTTGGAGCTCTCCGAGGCCATCGCCGATGTCGCCGCGGAAGTCAAACCGTCGGTTGTTCTTGTCGGTCAGGGGGGAAGCCACGGCGCCGGGGTCATCTGGCGCTCGGACGGCATCGTCGTGACCAACCGCCACGTCATCCATGACGATCGGGTTGACATCGTGCTCGACGACGGCCGCAAGTTCACCGGCATTGTCGCTGCCCGCCATCCCAATCGCGATCTCGCGGTCGTCAAAATCGCCGTTGACGGACTTCCCGCGGCGCGGCTTGGAGATTCCAGCACCGTGCGCCCAGGGCAGATCGCCATCGCCGTCGGACATCCGCCGGGACTTCGAAGCGCCGCGACAGCTGGAATCGTCGTCGCCGCCGGCCAAGCCGCCACCCTCGAAGGCCCCCGCACCGGGGACTGGCTGCAGACTGACGTAACGCTGCGACCCGGAAACTCGGGCGGCCCTCTGGTAGATGCTCGCGGCGGGGTCATTGGTATCAATACCATGGTCAGCGGCCGGCTGGCGCTAGCGATTCCCAGCTCGGCGGTCGAGCGGTTTGTCGCCGGCGAGCGTTCAGGAGACCCACGTGCCTGGCTCGGAGTCGACGGGCTTACCGTCCCCCTACGCCAAGTGAGTCACGATGTCGGGTTTCTATTGACGGAGGTTGCCGAAGGATCTCCCGCGGACCGGGCAGGTTTGATGATCGGCGACATCGTCGTCACCATCGGCGAGGTCGACGTGATCGACAATGAATCAGTTCCCGCCGCGGTTCTGCGCATGAACCCAGGCCAAGCTGTCGAAATCGCCATCCTTCGTGGTGGCGAGCCGAGGCACTTCACGGTGGTTCCAACGGAGCGCGCGTGACCGACGGCCGGGGAGCGCGGCAGCGCGTTCTCGTCGTCGCGGCCTACCCGGCGCTGCGCGCAGGATTAGTGTCCCTGCTGGGCAGCGACCCGGAGTTGGACCCAGTTGCGGCCGAAGGGGCGGAACTTGAGGGAGACTCCAGTTCCGCCCTGGCCGCGATCGTCGTCGATTACTCCGCCGGCGAGCCAGAGGAGTTCGTCGCCGCGGCCGAAACCTTCCCCGGAGCGCCGTTAGTGCTGATCGGCGCGGATCCGGCAACGGACGGCCCGGGCCTCTCCGGCGCGCCGGTCGCCTACCTCCCGAGTGACGTCGACGCGTCGGCGCTCGCCGCGGCGGTCCGGGCTGCCGCCGCCGGTCTCATCGTGCTCGATCCGACCGTGGCCGGGGCGACAGGAGTCCATGCGCATTCGCGGACCAGCGAGGGGGGTGAGACGCTCACGACTCGTGAAC
>JAHWJF010000114.1 GCA_019348515.1 Chloroflexota bacterium
GCTTTCGCACTCCGGCGCTCCACACCGTCGCTGCCGGGGAACCGCGAGGGCGCTTCCCCACCAACCGCCGCCAGCGATGGCTGAGCGCCGTCGGCTGCCAGCGCCAGCGGGACGACGTCTTCGGCGGAGTCGGCGAAGATGAACTCCATCCCGCTCCGCAGCTCCTCAGGGACGTCTTCCAGATCGCGCTCGTTGCGGCGGGGCAGGATGACGGTCTCGATCCCGGCGCGATGCGCCGCGAGAACCTTCTCCCGGATGCCGCCGACCGGCAATACCTTGCCGCGCAGCGTGATCTCCCCGGTCATCGCCAGGTCGCTGCGCACCGGCTGACGTCTGGCCAGCGAGGTCAGCGCCGTGGTCATCGTCACCCCCGCCGATGGTCCGTCTTTCGGCACCGCCCCGGCCGGGACATGGAGGTGGACCGCCTGGCCGGCGAAGACCGCCGGATCGATGCCGAGCGCTTCGGCATTCGAGCGGACGTACGACAGCGCCGCCTGCGCGCTCTCGCGCATCACATCGCCCAGCATCCCGGTGAGGATCAGCCGCTCCTCGCTGCTCGGCATCATCGTCGCCTCGACGAAGAGGACGTCGCCGCCGGTCGGCGTCCAGGCCAGACCCGTGGCTACGCCGGGGCGATCGGTGCGCTCGGCGACCTCATCGAAGAAGCGCGGCCGGCCGAGGTAGTCGACGACGTTCTCGGCCGTGACCCGCACGTTGCCGGTCTTCCCCTCGACGACGTCGCGCGCGACCTTGCGGGCGATGGAGGCGACCTGCCGCTCCAGGCTACGCACCCCCGCCTCGCGGGTGTAATCGCGCACGACCCGGCGCAGCGCATCGTCCTCGATGGTCAGCTCCTCAGCGGTGAGGCCGTGAGACGTGACCTGCTTGGGCACCAGGTATTTCTGGGCAATCTGCACCTTCTCCTCGTCGGTGTAGCCGGAGAGGGGGATGACCTCCATGCGGTCGAGCAGCGGCGCCGGGATGGTGTCAGTGGTGTTCGCGGTGGCGATGAACAGCACCTGCGAGAGATCGAATGGCACCCCCAGGTAGTTGTCGAGGAAGGTGTGGTTCTGCGCGGGGTCGAGCACTTCGAGCAGAGCGGACGAGGGGTCGCCCCGCCAGTCGGAACCGACCTTGTCGATCTCGTCCAGCATGAAGACCGGGTCTCGCGTTTCGCCGCGCCGCAGCGCCTGGATGATGCGGCCGGGGAGCGCGCCGATGTAGGTGCGGCGGTGACCCCGGATCTCCGACTCGTCATGCACCCCGCCCAGGCTGAGGCGCACGAACTCGCGGTCGAGCGAGCGGGCGATCGACTGGCCCAGGCTCGTCTTCCCGACCCCGGGCGGACCGACGAAGAGGAGGATCGGCTCCCGCGCGGCGCGGTCGCCCGGGGTCTCGCGGGTGACGTTCGGCTCCGGCTCGGGCACGACCTCGCCCTCCCCTTCGACCTCGACCCCGACGTTAGCCGGGACGACCTGCTCCTCCTGTTGTGCCGTCGCGCGGTCCTCCCGCAGCTTGCGCACCGCCAGGTATTCCAGGATGCGGTCTTTGATCTTCTCCAGGTCGTAGTGATCCTCGTCGAGAACCTGCCGCGCCTTCGCGATATCGATCTCGCCGCCGCTCAGCCTGTCCCAGGGGAGCTCCGCGATCCAATCCAGATAGGTGCGGATGATGCCGTGCTCCGGTGAGGCGGGTGGGATCGTGGTCAGGCGGTCCAGCTCCCGCTCCACTTCCCGCCGCACGTCCTGCGGCAGGGTCGTCTCCGCGATCTTGCGGCGCAGCTCGGCGATCTCCGGATCGTCGCTCCCCTCGCCCAACTCCTGCTGGATGGACCGCAGCTGCTCTCGCAGGAAGTACTCGCGCTGCGCTTTCGTCATCCGGCCCTGGGTTTCCGAGGCGATGCGCTGCCCCAGCTCGCGCACCGATTCCTCCCGCTGCAGAATCTCGATCAGCCGCCGTAGCTTGGCTTCGACCGGTTCCAGCGCCAGGATCTCCTGCCGTGCCTCGCCGTCCAGCAGCCCGGTTGACGCCACCAGATAGGCCACCTGACGCGGATCGGTCACCGTCTCGGCGGCCGCGGCAACCTCGTCCGGCACCTCCGGGATGAGCGCGACCAGACGGCGGAAGAGATCGAGCACGGCGCGGCGCAGCCCCTCGGTCTCCACCCCCTCTGACATGCGGTCAGGCGCCGCCTCCACCCGCGCCACGAGGTAGGGCTCGGTGGCGATGAAGTCGAGCAAACGCACCCGCTCCAGGCCCTGGACGATGAGCCGCACCGTGCCGTCCGGTCCGCGAAAGAGCTGGTGGATGATGGCCGCGGTCCCGATCGGGTAGAGATCGTCCGGACCTGCTTGCTCCGGCTCGTCGCCACGCTGCGCCACCAGGGCCAGCATGCGGTTGCCGCGCATCGCGTCGTCGACTAACCGAATCGACCGTTCCTGGCCGACGTTGAGCGGCACGACCGCGAGCGGGAAGACGACGGTGCCGCCGCGCAGGGGTAGCACCGGCAGCGCGTCCGGAATCTCCAGGCGGGCAGGCGTTTCTGGCGAGGAGTCGTTCTCCATCCGGTCGGACCTGGTTTCGGCGCCAGTCGTCTCTGGCTCTTGCGCTTGCACCTGGGGGTTCTGATCGTCCACGTCACTCATCTCGCTTTCGCCTGCAACTTCGGAAGGGTGATGCGGAGCAGGCCCTGGTCGTAGCGAGCGTCGACCCGCTCCTGGTCAATAGTCACTGGCAGACCCAGCTCCAGGCGGAACGGCCCCTGGCGAATCTCGGCGACGTGGTAGACGACGCCCGGTTCCGTCCTGGTCAACCGCCGCTGGCCCTCGACGATCAGGGCGTCCTCGAAGAGGATCACGTCGAGATCATCCTGGTCGATCCCGGCCAGATCGACGGTTACCTCGATGGTGCTATCGCACTCGCAGACATCCGCCGGTGGGCTCCAGTAGGTCTGAGCGAAGCGCACACCTGGCTGCTCCGGCGCGAGCAGACCGCCAAATTGGTGGCTCTGGTTGGCCGTCAGCACCAGCGCGTAGCGATAGCTCATCCGTCGATAGCGCATCGATTCAGTCTCCCGTGGGTTTGCGCGCTGCTCACTGCTTGCGACTCGTCGTGCCCGATATGATGCCGGTTCCCTACCGTTCAGGACCAGGTATTGCAACCGGACGCCCATGGGAACGGGATGCGGAGTCGTGGATCGACGCTCCAGAGTAGGCATCCCTGCCTCAACAATGCATGAACATTGCCAGAGCGATGAAACCGGCATCATCGCGATCGTTGACGTTTGCTCTCTGCCAGGCCACGGCATTCCGCTCCAGCATGACGTCATTCGCGACGCGGGCCCGGGCTTCCCGGCGTAGGCCCGGCTCTTGCATCCGACTCCGGGAAGAGCTGACTCATGCGTGCCGTCCCTGCGTAATGAAGCGGCGGCACTCATCAGAACAGGAGCATTGCCCGTGGCCACCGACCCAGTACAACAGATTCAGGAGCTGGAGCACGATACCCCGCTCGCACAGGACCTGGGCGCGACAGCGTCGCGTCTGGCGGCGCTGCCACCCTCACCCGAGGCGCCGTACCTGACGGTCTCCCTCGACTGGCGCCAGGAAGGGTCCGCTCCGGGCCGTTTCGCGCCGCCGGAGCCGAAGCGATCCGAGCGGCGGGCGCCGCGTGAGGAGGACGGCGCTCCCCGCCGCCCGGCGTGGCAGCAACTCCGGCGCGATCTCGACGAGGCGATCAATAGCTACGGCCCACGAGGCGCGGCATTCGAGAGTCTCACGGCCGATATGGAGCGGCTCACGACTTACCTCGACGAGGAGCTCGATCCCGCGGCCCAGGGAGTCGTCGTCGTCGCCTGCCAACACCAGGGAGTGTTCGAGCCCATTCCGCTCGATGTCCCGGTTACTACCGGCTTTGCCGTTGGCCCCATCCCCTCGTTGCGCCCGCTCGTCCACGCCGCCGAGGACTACCCGCCATACGCCATTCTCGCCGCCGATCAGCGGGAGGCATTCCTCTGGCTGATGGAAGGGCAGACCTGGGACCGCAGCGTTCAGCTCGAGGCGACTGGTTACCCGCGCAAGCAGCAGCAGGGCGGGTGGTCGCAACGGCGCTTTCAGAACCGCGCCGACGAGCGTGTTGAGGCGTTCGCCAGAACCATCGCCGAGGAGACGCGTCGCGCGTTTGAGGAAGTGAACGCACCGGTCCGCTACGAGTACCTGATCGTCGCGACCGATGAAGTGATGTTCACTGCTCTCAACGCGGGATTTCACGAGACCATCAAAGAGCGGCTCCTGGGTCAGATCCGCCTCCCGATCGAAGCCAACATCACCGAGGTTACCGCGGCGGCCGAGCCTTTGGTCGAAGAGGCGGAGCGCCAGAGGGAGATTGAGGCGGTGCAGGCGGTCCGCGATGGCGCCGGCGCCGGGGCGAACGGTGTCGCCGGCGCGGAGGATACGCTCACCGCGCTCCAGACGGGGCAGGTAATGACCCTGGTCATGAACGACGACTTCTCCCAGGCGGCGTGGGCCGATTACTCCCTCCCGCTCTACGGGGTCGGGAATCCTCCCGGAGAGCATCCGGCCGGTGGCGATGCGGCCAGCATCGTGCCGACGATGGTCGAGGATGAGGCCGTGCGCCTGGCGCTGCAGATCGGCGCCGACGTCGAGTTGGTACGCAGCGCGGTTCCCGTTGGCCAGGAAGAGCAGGAGCAGATCCCGGACGCCGACCAGCCGACTCCCCGGTCCGAGGCCGCGCGATCCCTCGATGACATGGGCGGCATCGGCGCGATCCTGCGGTATGCGCTCGATGAAGGACAGTCGACGGCGGACTTGTAGGCGTGATCTGAGGCGGAGGCAGGCCCGTGGCCTGCACAGCCTGGCCCTGACCATCACATCCTAAAGGAAGGAAGCGCATGCGTCGCACGCCGATCGTCGTCGCCCTGATCCTGCTCTTGCTCGCCACCGTTGGCCCGGCCAGCATGGCCCAGGTCGAAACGCCAGTACCCAGTGAGCCGACGACCCCGATCGCTACACCGCTGGCCGCGGCGCAACCGGACCTGACCGACGTCACCCCGCTCCCCTTGACCGGCGAGCGGCGGGCCGAGTTCGAGGCGTACGTCGCCGAGGCCATGAACCGGCTCGGGGTCCCGGGCGCCTCCATCGCCGTTGTCCGGGGTGGCGAGATCGTTTACCTCCAGGGATTTGGCGTGCGCGAGGATGGCGGCACAAAGCCGGTAACCCCCGATACGCTGATGATGATCGGCTCCGTCACCAAATCGATGACCAGCACGATGGCCGCGACCCTCGTCGACGACGGCTGGCTGTCGTGGGAGACGCCGCTGGTCGCGCTACTGCCTGGCTTCGCCGTGACCGACCCGCGGCTCACGCCCCGGCTGACCGTCGCCGACGCCTTCTGCGCCTGCACCGGTCTCCCCAGGCGGGACCCGGAGGTCCTCTTCAATTTCGCCTCGCTCACGCCCGAAGAGGTGATCGCTCAGGTGGCCGAGCTGCCCCTGACCGCTCCGTTCGGCGAGCAGTTCCAGTACAGCAACCAGCTCTATGCCCTCGGCGGTTACGCCGCGGCGGCCGCCGCCGGCGCGGCCCCGGATGATCTGTACGGTGGCTACCAGCTGGCGATGCGGGAGCGGCTTCTCAACCCGATCGGGATGCCCCGCTCGACCTTTGCCCTGGAAGAGGTCCTCGCCAGCGGGGACTATGCTCTCCCCCATTCTGTCGACCTCGAGGGCCAGACACGACCGGTGCCGCTGTTGACCGACGAGGGCTTCGTCAGTGCCGTCGCCCCAGCCGGAGCGCTCTGGTCCACTGCCCGGGAGATGGCCCGCTACGTCCAGACCGAGCTCGCCAACGGTCTCGCTCCCGACGGGACGCGGGTCGTCTCATCGGCGAACCTGGAGCGGACTCGAGCGCCGCGGGTGTCGATTCCGGCGGAGCCCGGTCTGCCTCCCGTGTTCGTCGAGAGCGCCCAGTACTACGGCATGGGCTGGCTCAGTGGGAGCTACTACGGACAGCCGCTGCTCAGCCACAGCGGCGGCACCCTGGGCTTCGGCTCCGAGGTTGCCTTCCTGCCAGAGGCGGACCTGGGCATCGTCATCCTTACCAACAACGTCCAGGCCGGTGGGCCCTTCGCGCTCGCCGTCCAGTTCCGGCTGTTCGAGCTGCTGTTCGACCAGCCGCCGGCGTTCGACGCCCTGATGGGCCAGTTTCTCGACGCCCAGATGGGACAGATCGCCGACTTGCGGGCGCAGCTGCGCCCGATCGACCCGACGGCCGTCGGCCTATACCTCGGGCGTTACGTCAACCCGGCACTTGGCGAGGTCGCGCTGGCACTGCGGGATGGGCGGCTGGTCTTTGATGCGGGCGAGCTCCGCTCCGAGCTGCAACCGCAGCTGGACGACGCGGGACAGGTCGCCTACGTCTTCGCCGATCCCCCGCTGGCCGGCGCCCCCGTTCCCGTGACGTTGCGGCAGGGCGCCGACGGCCGGCCGGAGCTGGTGGCGACGGTCCAGGGCGAGGGCGAAGAGACCTACGTCTTCACGCTTCTCGAGTCGAGCGGAGTGGCCACTCCGGTGCCCGAGTAGACCCTAAGGCTCTCCATCGAACTGGGACCGGACATTCGACTACGGGGCGATCTCACACGTCTCCGCGTGCGGGTGTCCATTGGTAGAGCACGTCCGGCTCGCCTTCTTCGTTACCGGAGCCATCCCCGAACGCGACGGCGATGAAGCCGCGGCGCTCGTAGAAGCCCCGCGCGCGCGTGTTTCGCTGGAAGGCGTACAGGCGCAGGCCATCGGGACGGCGCGCCATCGCCTTCGCCAGCAATGCGCTGCCGATCCCCCGGCCCTGCTCGCCGGGGAGGATGTAGAGCTGCGCCAGCATGTCTCCGTCCAGCGCCGCGACGCCGACGACACGCCCTCCGGCCTCGGCGACCCAGACCTCCTGATGGGGCAGGACGATGTTCGTGACCCAGGCCCGATCCTCTTCCTCGCTGTGCAGATCCGGGAGATACGGCAGCGCCTCGCGCATCGAGGTCCTGTGGACTTTGGCGATCGCCTCGGCATCCCCGGCCCCGGCGCGCCGGATCCGGAATGGCGCGGGTTCAGCCAGTTGAGTCACATGCCTACCCCTCCGCCACTCCGCGCCGCGTCATGCTCCCACGCAGTGCCCGCAAACCGGCGCAGACTCCCGCCACGAGCAACCCCACCAGTGCCAGACCGACGGCGGAGACCCGCAGCCCCTGCGAGATCGCATCCAGGATCGCGCCGATTGCCACGCCGCCGCCGTCGCCGGCCGCACCCGCCAGCCACGCCTGTGTCACCAGCATCAGCGCCATGAGCGTGATCATCGCGATACCCAGACCGAATCCCGCGCGTCCGATGGCGGCCAAGCGGTCCGGCGCCAGGCCGACCGAGAGCAGAAGAGCGAGCACCGTCACGGCCAGCGCAACCCAGAAGGCAAGATCAAATTGCGCTATCGCTCGCCGCACCCAATCGGCCGTCTCGGCGTCGAGCACGTTGATCCGCAGTGCCTCGGCATCGAGAGCCAGAGTGGGCGGAACATCGAGGTCAAGTGCTGCTACCTCCGCCTGAATCTCGTCGAGTAGAGGGGAGAAGTCGAGGGAGACCGGTTGTCCCTGTCCCGCTGTCAGGCCAGAGGCGAGGAGCCGGTGGGCGTCGCGGTTGGTCGTCTCCCACGTTTCGCGGAACTCCTCGCTCTCGACCACCCCGCGCGTCACCTCGCCGAACGCTTCCGCGACAACGCGTGATTGCAGCGCTTCGGTCGCACTCGGGTTATCCCCGGAGAGCATGGCCTCGGCGCGAGTCACCACCACCCGAGATACACCCAACTGCACCCGGGGATCGTCGGCGGCGCGAGCAACGGTCCGCGTGTACGTGTCCTCGTCGATCAGGGTCTGCCGCGCCCAGCCCGTGACCAGCGCCGCCGGCGCGGCCAGGCAAAAGAGGATCAGGAAGATCCAGGAGAGGAGTCGCCGCCAGAGCGGCGTTCGCCGCTCAACCACGCCCCGGGCTGCCTGATTCCGACGCGTTGCGGACGATGGCCCGGGGCGCCGTCATCGAGTTGCGCGTTGTGATGCCGGCTGGCAGGAGCCGCGTTGCCCGCCCCCGCTCACGACATCGCCGGACGGTCACCGCCGCGACCATCGCGCCGATAATCAACCCCATGCTGGCCAGGTAGAGGAAGATGAGGAAGACGAGCACACTGCTGGCCGCGCCATAAGCGGTGCCAGGGTTGGCAAGCTGGAGATAAAGCTGGAACCCCCGCACGACGAGCAGCCAGAGCAGCGTCGCCACCACGGCCCCTGGCGTGATCTCCCTGACGGAGTAATGTCCGCTGCCGGTCATGTAGAGCAGGGTCGCGCCCAGGAAGACCAGCAGCATGATGACCGGCCCCTGCATCCGCATCCAGCCGCTCTCCCAGGCTGCTCCCAGCCCCAACCGGGACGAAACGAGGGCGATCAGGTCGCCACCCCAGACGTAGAGGGTGAACGCCACCACGAGGATCATGGCGATCATCACCGCTTCGGTCGTGAAGATGAGACGCTTGCGCCAGAAAGGACGCACGTCGTCAATCGCCGCGGCCCGGTCGAAGGCGGCCGCCAGCTGACCCAGACCATTCCCCGCCGCCAGCAGCGCAATCAGGATGGCCACCACCGCGCTCACTGTCGA
>JAHWJF010000115.1 GCA_019348515.1 Chloroflexota bacterium
CGTCATCGTATCGGTCATGGGGCCGATCCTCACACGAGCGCTGAGCGTGGACGAGTTCGACTTGGTCCTGCAGTCGCTGCATTCTCACGGGGCGCTTCTACGCGCGTATCTCGATCAAGAACGGTTCGTTGGACACAATCACAACCTCTTCCACGCGCTGTCGCTGTACAACCTTGCAGTCACACTCCCCGAACTGCGGGATGCTGCGGCATGGCGCGGTGCCGCGAGGAGCCGTGTCTCAACACTGCTCAAGGAGATGGTCCACACCGAAGAGGGTGTATCGACGGAGCAGGCAAGCGCTTATCACTATCTGGCCCTACGCCTGTTTCGCGACGCGCGCGACTATCTGGCAGCTCACGGCGACGGATTCGGCGGCGAAGAGTTGTCGACGCTTCGCGGCATGGTGCGTTTCGGGACCTTGCTAGCAACGCCAGGCGGTTCGTTGCCGGCGGTCGGTGATACGGCGTTCGGCGGCAGCGCTCCGATCACGGAATTGCGGAGCCATGCGGCGGTATTTCCCGACCCCCATGCGGAGTACGTGTTGAGCCGGGGGAAGAACGGAATCCGGCCTCCGGATGCTGTTTTTCATCCCGAGTCTGGCTACACGATCATGCGGCCGTCGTATGGCGAGGACGGCAACTGGAAGGACGACCTCCACGTTGTCGTGGACATGGGCCCGCGAGCCTACAGCCATGGACACCACGATGCAATGAACGTCCTCGTGGCTGCGTACGGGCAGGATCTACTTATCGACAGCGGCGGCCCCTATGCCTACGGCGTGCCGGAGCGCGACTATTTTACCTCGGCCCAGGCGCACAACGGCGTTGTTGTGGACGGGAGAACGTCGTATGAAGAAGGGGCACGCATCGTTCGCACCGCCGATGAGCCAAGCTACAGCATGGTCGAAGGTGTGGTATCACCTGCACCTGGCGTGGAGCACAAGCGGACCGTAGTCGTCATCAAGCCCCGCCTCGTCATGGTCTTTGATCATCTATCCTCGGCCGGCGAGCATGCGTACCAGTCGCTGTACCACCTGCCGCCCGGAGCGTCCGTAGCCCTTACCGACTCCGGCGGCGCACTCGTTTCTTCGGACGGCGCCGGTTTCGCGTTCGTGGCACAGGGGTCGCAATCGCCGCAACTTCGGCTGTCCGACGGATCGGTCACGATGGCCCACCTGCGGCGTGTGGACGCTCCGGTGCTGGCGATGGAGCAGGAGTCGCGGAACGCTTGGTACATGGCGGTGATCGTCCCGACCAATGGCGAACCCAGCCGCGTTCCGAAGCTCGAGGTCGATGAGCGAGCAGGGTCCCTCGATATCATGATTTCTTGGCAGGGGGAGACCTACCATCTCCGAGCCAACGAGGATGGGGTCGACTTTTCGACGCTGCGCTAGGGGCCCACAGCGCGCACGGCGGCATCAACCGCTTCGAGAAGTGCGCGGGACAGGTTTGGTGCCATGGTGGCTCCAGCACGCCGCGAATGGCCTCCGCCATTGAAGGTCGCCACTACGGTCAATGCGTCGACCGCTGATGAAGTGCGTACGCTCAACCGAGTGGCAGCAGAACCTGTCTCCCGCAGCAACATGGTCACATCGGCGCCCTTCGCCTTGGCCATGAACTCGACGACGCCGTCGGCGTCGTGCTGCTGGGCGCCGGTCTCATCGAGCATCTGCTGGGTGAGCGTGGCGTACACGACCCGGCCGTTGAGCTCCTGACCCATGGTGCCCAGGATGCGGCCCCACAGTGCCATCATCGGGTAGGGCATCTCGGCGAGGATGTAGCGATGGATCTGCGCCAGGGGCGCGCCCGCGTCCACGAGCATGCCGGCGAGGCGGAGCGTGCCGCCCGAAGTGGACGGATCCGAGAAGCCGTGGCTGTCCCGCACGATGCCCGTCAGCAGCGGAGTGGCCAGCTCCGAGTCGAGCTCGACCCCTAGCTCGGGGACGAGCCGGGCGAGCACCTCGCACGTCGCGGCGGCGTAGGGGTCGACGAGGTTGAGATCGCCGAAGTAGTCACTCGACACGTGGTGGTCGACGTTGAGGAGGCGAGCGCGTGTGAACCATGCCGCCTCTTCGGTGGCGATGCGGCCTACCCGCTGGAGGGTGGCTGCGTCGCAGACGACGGCCAGGTCCGGCTCGAGCTGAGGGCGGCGACGGATCGATTCAATTCGCGGCAGGAAGGCGAAGAGCGGCGCCGGCTCGTCGATGCTGACGATCTCGACCTCGGCCCCCAATCGCTCGGCCATGATGGCAACCGCGATGGCCGCGCCGATGGTGTCGGCGTCGGGGTTCTCGTGGCAGATCGCCGTTACCCGACGCGCGTTCCGGAGCGCGTCGGCCACTTCGGCGAGCGTGCTCCCGCGGTCGAGGGTCGTGGTCAAGCGTTATCCTCCCCAGGGGGTCGGGCCTGCCGACAGATGGACGGGAGCATTGTAGCCAGCGATGACCTGCGCGTAGATGGAGATCCAGGCCTGGATCACCGTCCTCCTCGTGGTGGCACTGGTGGTCGTGCTTGCACGAGAGCTCCTCGCCCCCGCTGCCGCCGTCTTCCTGGTCGTCGTGATCCTGCTGGTCGTCGGGGTCATCGACGCTTCTGAAGCGTTCGGCGGCTTTGCCAACCCCGCGCCCATCACCGTTGCCGCTCTGTACGTCTTGGCCCGGGCCGTCGAGAAGACCGGTGCCCTCCAGCCCATCGTCCGGGCGGTGCTGGGTCAGGGTGACGGCCGGGGCAAGGCGCTCGCGCGCCTGCTGGTACCGACCGCCGCAGCGTCCGCCTTCCTGAACAATACCCCCATCGTCGCGATGCTGGCCCCCCAGGTGGAGGAGTGGGCTTCACGACGCGGACTCTCTCCCTCCCTGTTCCTGATGCCGCTTTCTTTCGCGACGATTCTCGGCGGCGTCATCACGGTCATCGGCACGTCGACGAACCTCGTCGTCTCCGGTCTGCTCGTGGCGCGCGGCATGGATCCGCTCGGCATTTTCGAGTTGACCTGGATCGGCCTGCCACTGGCCGCGTTCAGCGTGATCGGCATCGTCTTGCTGGCGCCGTTACTCCTGCCCGCTCGGCGGGCTGCCCGGGAGGATCTCGGCCAGGAGGTCCGCCAGTTCGTAGTCGACATGGACGTCGTAGCGGGCGGACGTCTTGACGGGAGGAGCGTGGCCGCTGGCGGCCTTCGGCACCTCCAGGGCGTCTTCCTGGTCCAGGTGGAGCGGCATGGAGAGCTGATTGCGCCCGTCTCGCCAGGCACCGTCCTACGCGGCGGCGATTCGCTTCGGTTCGTCGGCCGCGCGGATCTCGTCGTGGATCTGCAACGAACGCGGGGCCTCACGATGGCGGAGCACGCCGAGCTGCCGGAGTTCGACCCTCGTCGGGCAACCTTCTTCGAGGCCGTGATCGGTGCGGCCTCGCCCCTGGTCGGCAAGACCTTGCGGGAAGCCGGCTTCCGGGGGGCGTATCAGGCGGCCGTGCTGGCGATCCACCGGGCGGGGCGTCGCATGGAGGCAAAGCTGGGCGACGTCGAGCTGCGCATCGGTGACACGCTGCTCCTGCTCGCGGATGCCGGCTTCCGCGACCGCTGGTATGACCGGCGTGACTTCCTCCTGGTCTCGCGCCTCGGCGGCAGCATGCCGGCGAGCACGCGGCAGGCCGGAGTGGTCGGTCTTGTGGCGCTCGGCATCGTGCTCGCGGCCGGGAGCGGGATGCTGCCGATCCTGGAGGCGTCGCTGGTCGGCGCCGGCGTCCTGGTCCTCCTGGGCATCCTGACGCCGGGCGAGGCGAGGAACGCGGTGGATCTCGACGTGGTCGTGCTCATCGGCGCGTCGTTCGGAGTCGGCGCGGCGATCGAATCCAGCGGACTTGCCGCCGTGCTTGCTTCAGGCCTCATCACGGTCGGCAGCCAGTGGGGTCCGTTGGCGCTGCTTCTTGGCGTGGTCATCGCAACGATCGTGCTGACGGAGCTGATCACGAACAACGCTGCCGCGGTGCTCATCTTTCCGGTTGCCCTGGCGACCGCCACCGGTGCCGGTCTGGACCCGCGGCCCTTCGCCATCGCCATCGCGGTCGCGGCCTCTGCATCCTTCCTGACGCCCATCGGCTACCAGACCAACACGATGGTGTACGGTCCCGGCGGGTATCGGTTCGGCGACTACGCTCGGCTGGGAGCGCCCCTGACGGTCGCCGTGGTCGTGGCCATCATGGTGATCGTCCCGATCGTCTGGCCCATGTGAACGGAGGACCGATGACGCAGCGCGAGCCGATCCTCGGCGGTGGTGCCGGGACCGATCCCCATCACGACTCCACGGGATTCACGATCTGGCTCACCGGTCTGTCGGGTTCCGGTAAGAGCACCGTGACCGCGATCCTCGAGCGCGAGCTGCGCGCCCGCGGGCGACGCGTCGAGGTCCTCGACGGTGACGTGGTGCGAACGCATCTCACGAAAGGGCTGGGCTTCAGCCAGGAGGATCGCGACGAGAACATCCGCCGGGTTGGCTGGGTCTGCCACCTCCTGTCGCGCAACGACGTGATCGCCATTGCGGCCGTGATCAGCCCGTACCGCGCGGTCCGCGATGAGCTCCGTGAACGGATCGGCCGCTTCGTGGAGGTGTACATGGATGCCCGGGTCGAGGTGCTTGCCGAACGCGACGTCAAGGGTCTCTACCGACGAGCGATGGCCGGAGAGATCGAGAACTTCAGCGGCGTCAGCGATCCCTACGAGCCGCCGCTGAATCCAGAGGTCGTCTGCCACTCCGACGGGCGTGAGACTCCAGAGGAGAGCGCGGGGAAGGTGATTCGACGGTTGGAGGAACTCGGCTACCTCGGCTGATCAGTCGGAGCCGACGATCATCCCCGCTCCGACGGTCGAGTTCGTGGATTCGTCGATGAGGATGAACCCGCCCGTGGCGCGGTTGCGGCGATATTCATCGACGAACAGCGGTGCGGTGGTTCGCAACTGCACGCGACCGATGTCATTCAGCTGAAGGAACTCCGCCTCTTCGTCGCGATGCAGGGTGTTCACATCCAGCCGGTAGCGCAGGTCGCGGACCATCGCTCGCGCGGAACGGGTGGTGTGCTTGACCGCCAGCTGGCGTCCCGCCGTGAGCGGTGTGTCGGTCATCCAGCACACCATCGCGTCGATGTCCTGGGAGGGAATGGGCGCGTTATGCGGGCGGCAGATCATGTCGCCGCGTGATACGTCGAGATCGTCCTCGAGCCGAACCGTGACCGACATCGGCGGAAATGCCTCTTCGACCGGGCCGTCCTCCGTGTCGATGCCGGCGATTCGGGTGGCGAACCCGCTGGGCAGCACCACGACCTCGTCTCCGGCCTTGAGGACGCCGCCGGCGACCGTGCCCGCGTAGCCGCGGTAATCATGGTGCTCCTGTGACTGGGGACGGATCACGTACTGCACCGGGAAACGGACGTCGATCAGGTTCCGGTCGCTGGCGACATG
Source organism: Chloroflexota bacterium (assembly GCA_019348515.1). GTDB lineage: Bacteria > Chloroflexota > Chloroflexia > Thermomicrobiales > UBA6265 > JACCXM01. The sequence continues at coordinate 5,449 of JAHWJF010000115.1, forward strand.
AACGTTCTCGAGATGGTGGAGCAGGGATGGTCCCTCGTACCAGGGCATGGCCTCGGAACGGTGGACGATGTTGTCCCCGTTGAGCGCAGAGATCGGGATGACGGTCAGATCCGGGACCTCGAGCTTCGTCGCGAAGGCCGTGAACTCGTCGCGGATCTCTTCGTACACCGACTGGGCGTGGTCCACGAGGTCCATCTTGTTCACCGCGACAACGAGGTGCGGGACGCGGAGCAGTGTCACTAGGAAGGCGTGCCGGCGGCTCTGTTCGACCATGCCCCTCCGAGCGTCGACCAGGACGATTGCCAGATCGGCGGTGGAGGCCCCGGTCACCATATTCCGGGTGTACTGGATGTGCCCAGGGGTGTCGGCGATGATGAACTTGCGCTTCGGCGTGGCGAAGTAGCGGTAGGCGACGTCGATGGTGATGCCCTGCTCGCGCTCGGCACGCAGCCCGTCGGTCAGCAGCGCGAGGTTGGTGTAGTCGGCACCCATGAGGCGGCTCGAGCGCTCGACGGCCTCCAGCTGGTCCTCGAAGATCGTCTTCGTGTCGTATAGCAGCCGGCCGATGAGGGTGCTCTTGCCGTCATCGACCGAGCCGGCCGTGGCGAAGCGGAGGAGGTCCATCAGAAGTAGCCCTCCTTCTTCCGATCCTCCATGGCCGCCTCGCTCACGCGGTCGTCGCCGCGGGTCGCGCCGCGCTCGGTCAGGCGCGTGATGGCGATCTCGTCGATGATCCTGTCGACGGTCTCCGCCTCGGATCGGACCGCGGCAGTGAGGTTCGCGTCGCCCATCGTCCGGTACCGGACCTTTGCGGTGAATACCGTCTCACCGTCGCGAGGGGGGCACAGATCGTTCGCGGCGTAGAGCATGCCGTCCCGCTCGAAGACCTCACGGCCGCGCGCGAGGTACAGGTCCGGGATCTCGAGTTCCTGGGCGCCGATGTAGTACCAGACATCGAGCTCGGTCCAGTTCGACAGGGGAAAGACGCGGATCGACTCACCGAGGTGGATGCGCCCGTTGTACAGGTTCCACAGCTCCGGACGCTGGTTCTTCGGATCCCACTGGCCGAATTCGTCGCGGAAGCTGAAGATGCGCTCCTTGGCGCGAGCCTTCTCCTCGTCCCTCCGAGCGCCCCCGAAGAGGGCGGTGAACCGATGCTGGCGGGCCGTCTCCAGCAGCACGGGCGTCTGGATCCGGTTCCGGGACCCGTTCGGCTCCGGCTGCACCAGGCCGCGCTCAATCGCATCGGGAACCGACGCCACGACCAGCTCGACCTTCAGCTGTGCCACGCGCCGGTCGCGGAAATCGATGACTTCCGGAAAGTTCAGGCCGGTGTCGACGTGCAGCACGGGGAAGGGAATTCGGGCCGGCCAGAACGCCTTCTCCGCCAGCCGCAGCATCACGATCGAGTCCTTGCCGCCGGAGAACATGAGCGCGGGTCGCTCCAGCTCCGCGGCCACCTCGCGGAAGATGTGGATCGACTCGGCTTCGAGGGCCTGGAGGTGGGACAGGCGGTAATCAGGTGCAGTGGTCAATTCGTGGTCTCAACCGGCTGGTCCGGCACTCCGAAGCGGCGCCGGCGGATGTGGGTGGGCAGCCCATTCTAGTGCGTGCATTGGTAAGGGGCCGGTAATCCGGGACTAACCGCGGATGGCGATGATCGGTGCATGTCGTGCCTGGGGAGGATTGCTGCGACGGTCGCCATCGGGCTCATGGGCACCGCCTGGCTCGCGACGCTGGCGGTCCTGGCCGTGCTCTCGCTCATCGCCATCGGCCTCCTCGTTGCCTGCCGTGTCACGGCGATGGCGTGCCGTTCGGCGATGAGGGCGATGGACTGGCAATCGGTGCCGACAGTTGCGTTTCGACATGGCGGTGCAACGGCGCGTAGTCGGAGGGCGATGAGCGGCCGATCGGGACGAAGATGTACTGGCCGAGGGTGTTCGAGGTCGCCTCCAGGACCTCCCCCTCCGACAGCTCTAGGCGCCGATCGATGTCGAGCCGGGAGACAAGCAGGCCAAGGTCGAGTACAGACAGATTGGTATGAAGATGGCCCCTGAGCACATCAGTCAGGGTGCCGATTTCTCCGAGACCGATCTTCTGCTTAAGGGCGGCGAGAACTCGCTGCTGGCGGACAGACCGAGCAAAGTCACTCGACTCGTCCGGCCGGTTCGTGTAACGGGTCCGCGCATAGCTTAGGGCTCGTCCCCCATTGAGATCGAGCGTTCCAGCCGGGAAGTGGCGCGGAAACCGGCCCGCCTTGAAGTCGCTTTCCAACCACGTGAACCGGAAAGCTCTGGGATTATTGACCGTCACGCCCCCTACTGAGTTCACCATTGCCGCGAATCCGTCGAAATCCACGCTGATCCAGCCGTGAACCGTGACCCCCAGCACATGATTCACCGCCCGTGCCGCGAGCTCGGCGCCATTCTCGACTCCATCCTCGTAGTAGCCGATGCGGAACGCCTCGTTGATCTTCATGTTCTGCGGAACTTCCTCGACGCCTTCGACCCACAGGTCGCGGGGGATGGCGATGATCGAGGTCGTGTCGGTGGCCTTGTCGATGCTCAGGACGTTCATGGAGTCCGTCAGGAACGCGCCCTCGCGTGACTCGTCGCTGTAGCCGAGGAGCAGGACGTTCACACGCTCCGGGCTGAACGGTCCGAACAGCCGCATCGAGGCGGCCGGCGCCGTCGAGACCGCGTCGTTGAAGCTGGCCGCCCGCTGCCACAGGAGCGCCACGGCGAGGATGATGAGCGCGAGCAGCACGATGCCGCCGATCTTCAGCCGTCGCCGCCAGTTGACCGGTCCGCGCTCGCGGTGAGGTTCTCGCCGGACACGCTGCGCCTGCCCGCCCCGGGGCCGGCGGTACGGCTGGGTCTCCTGCATCCGGACCTAGCGGCCGCCGTGGGCGATCAGGGCGGGCAGTGTCTTCGCCAGGATCTTCAGGTCGAGCCAGATCGACCAGCCGTCGATGTAGACGAGGTCGTGCTCGACCCAGCGGTCGAAGTCGGGCTCGTGCCGTGCCTCGACCTGCCAGAGGCCGGTGATGCCCGGCTTCATCGACAGGCGGCGCCGGTGCCAGACGTCGTACTCGTCGACCTCCCGCGGCAGGGGCGGCCGTGGGCCGACCAGGCTCATCGCGCCGGTCAGGACGTTCCACAGCTGTGGCAGCTCGTCGATCGAGGTCTTGCGGATCCATCGGCC
>JAHWJF010000502.1 GCA_019348515.1 Chloroflexota bacterium
CATCGAGCGCGTGATCCGCAATATGCTCGACAACGCCATCAAATACAGTCCCAGCGGAGGCGATATTCTCATCCGCACCTGCCGCGACGAGGATGAAGACGGAAATTGGGCGACGCTGACGATCGAGGACCACGGCTTAGGCATTCCGGCAGTTGATTTGCCCTTTGTGTTCGATCGCTTCCGTCGCGGCGCCAATGTCGAACAGCAGATTGCCGGCTCGGGTATCGGGCTGAGCGGCGCGTGCCAGATCGTCTCCCAGCACGGAGGCACAATTAGGGTCGAGAGCACTGAAGGCGAGGGTAGCACCTTCACCCTCCGGCTGCCCCTAGCCCCATAAGACGAGAGTCCCACCTCCCGCCCGGGAACCGATCGATGACCGTGAAGTCCAACAGACAGGATCAGGCGTGAGTCGGTGGAGGTCCATCCGCTGGACGAGACGGAATCGGCGTTGGTCGAGCGGGCGCGGCAGGAGCCGCTACGTCCCTAGCTGGTGACGATTCTGGCGAACGCGGCGCGCCCGCCGCACCCGTGGATCGAAGGAGTCAACATCGTCGAATGAGCCGGCCTTCGCGGGTGACTGATGAACGTCGGCTCAAGCTAATGAGGGCGACCTTGCTCCGGATGCCATGAGCGCATGAACCTCATGCGGCTCCCGGCCAGATCTCATGCTCTCCTGCTCAACACGTCGTGCGCACGACGACCAAGGCGTCGGCGCCCGATTCCTCGCCCCAGACCTCGCCGGGTCGGCCAAGCATCTGGCGCACCCGGGCACCCGCATCCGGTAGTGGCACGACGGCGAAGGTCTCGGTGTCCGGGTCGAAGCGCACCAGGGCGTTGGCCCCGAAATCGCTCAGCCAGACGTCATAACGCTCGTCGACGTAGACCGAGTAGGCCTGCGGTGCTTCACCGGGGAGGCGCCACTCCGACCACTCACCGCCGGCGGGGTCGTAGCGGCCGACCTGACCGGCATTCCACTGGCTGGTCCAGAGCACACCTTGCGAATCGGACCAGACCCGGCGTGTCCCCTGCCCCGCGGTCGGCGGCTCGATCACCTCTAGCGTAAAACTGTCGCCCTCCCCCGGCACGATCTTCCCCAGATAGCTCCCGGCGAGGGAGGCGAAGTAGACATCGCCCTCTGGCGTGACATCGATCCCATAGGGACCTTGGCCATGCGGCGCGGCAACCGGTTCGAGCATGGTCCCCGGTGGGGTGGAGGCTGGATCGAGGCGACCGACGATCCCATTCTGGCCCGTGAACCAGACCACCCCGTCCGCATCGATCGCGGCGGTGTTGAGGTTCGCGTTCGGTCCCGCCAGTGGCCAGACCGCAATCTCCCGTGTGTCCGCGTCGACTCGCACGATCGCGTTCAATCCCGTATCGGTCACCCAGGCCGCACCGTCAGGTCCCACGACGACACCATGCGGCGATGACCCCTCTCCCAAAAGGATCGTCTCGATCGTTCCAGAGACCGGGTCGAGCAGCCCCAGGGCCCCGGCGTGCTGGGCGGTGTACCAGATACGCTGACCGTCGGCCGCGGGCGCGACGTCGTGCGGGTGTTCTCCAGGCAGGACCGGAAACGTCTCCACCGCGAGACATGACTCCGGCGGCGTCTCCGCGGTCGGGGTCGATTGCGCCGATAGGGTCGGCGCGAGGCTCGGTGCGATGAGGAAGTAGGTCGCAATAAGTAGCGCAAAAGCTCGCATTGCGGGCTCCTTTCTTGGTTGTCGAGTGAGCGGACTCCGGGAGGCAGTACTCTCGTCGGAAGGGACGCTTGCAGCATCGAGGCCGCGATCCAAGAATGAGTATCCGTCACGGAGAACCGAACATCACAATCGATGCGGCGGCCGTGTCGCGCCGACCACGACGAGACTATTCCCATGGTCCATGCCTGTCGTCTTAACTCGCGGCGAGCACCGCCCCGATCAGGACGAGGATGGCGCCGGCCCAGAGAGCCGGTGATGGACGCTCGCCGGAGAGCATCAGGCCGACCAGCACCGAGGCTTCGCGCAGGGTCGAAACTCTTCCCGCCGGCGCCTGCTGGAAGGCGAAGAGCACCAGCAGGTAGGCGCCAACCGCGCCAATTGCGATCATGGCCCCGGAGCGCAGACCGCGCCGCAGCCTGACCGGATTCCCCCGCACGAGCAGGGTCAGCAACACGCCCTGGATTCCGAGCACCGCTCCGAGATAACCAACGGGCGACACCTCTCGCACAGCCGCGGCGTCGACAATGGAGTACGCGGCAATCGTCAGCCCGGTCAGCAAGGCAAACCCAACCGCCGCGCCCTGCCCGGCACGGCCGCCGGCCACGGCGATCAGCGCCAGCCCGATCGCCAGCGCCACAGACCCTACAAGCGCTCCCGAGTCCGGCCGCTCGGCCAGGAGCAGCCAGCCTCCGAGCGTGACGAGCAACGGAGCGACCCCACGGCCGAAGGGATAGGCGACCGAGAGGGCCCCGCGCCG
>JAHWJF010000116.1:0-1765 GCA_019348515.1 Chloroflexota bacterium
CCGGTGGACAATGATCTCGACCGCGTTGGCGCTGGTGAAGACGATCCATTCGAAGTCGCCCCGGCGGGCCTCATCGAGAGCGGCATCGAGCAGCGACGTCTCCGCGATCGGTTCGACGCGAATCGTCGGTAGCGCTATCGGTACCGCACCGCGCGTGGCAAGCGCGTCGATCAGGGGGCCGGCCTGACGACGGGGTCGTGTGACAACGATCCGGGCACCGCGAAGATCATCCCCTTCAGCGCACCAGCCATTCCACGACGTCGCCTTCGGTTGCTGTCCTACGTCAGCCTGCATGCGAGCCGCGATCTCGGCCGCGTGCATCTCCTCCTCGCCGACGTCGAGCGATTCGTCGGTCCAGAGGATGTGATCTCCTGGTGAATCGGCGATCATCGCGAGCAGGTGATACCGACCGTCCGAAGCAGCCGCATACGCGCCGACGGGGTAGGTGCAACCAGCGCCGAACGCGGCGAGGAACGCTCGTTCGATACCGACCGGGGTTGAAATGAAGGGATCGTCAATGGTTTCGAGGATGTCGGCGGCGTTACTGCCGGCTCTCGCCTGAACCGCGATAGCACCTTGACCTGGCGACGGGACCAGCTGCTCCACGGGGAAGTACTCGCAGATGCGATCCTCCCAGCTGAGGCGATGGATGCCCGCCGCGGCCAGAACGATGGCGTCGAAGTCGGACCCTTCCGCTTTACGGAGACGGGTGTCGATGTTGCCACGAATGTTCACGATCCGCGCGTCCGGCCGCAATCGCCGAATCTGGACCTCGCGCCGCCGCGATGAGGTACCAATCACCGGGTTCGGCGGGAGCTGATCGAGGGTTGTGCCATGGCGGGAGACGAGCACGTCCCGCGGGTCGTCGCGATTGGGATAGGCCACGATCGGTACCGCTGGATGGAGCGCGGACGGGAGGTCTTTGGCCGAGTGAATGGCGGCATCGACCCTGCGGGTGAGAATCGCGGCTTCGATAGCGCTGGTGAAGACGCCCCGGCCGCCGATCTCCGTCAGGGGGGACGTCTTGTCAACGTCCCCTTCGGTGGAGATGACCTCGATCTCCAGAGCTCGATCGGGATAACGCTCGCGGAAGCGATCCATGGCGAGGTTGGTCTGGGCGAGAGCCAGAGCACTGCCACGGGTGCCAAACCGGATCGGAGAATCCGGAAAAGGCGGGCCGAGGGTCATCCGAAATACGCCGGGTGGTCAGCGGAAATGCCTGCCTCGCGTTTGATAAGAGAAGCTCGAGCTTCCGGCTGATGCATGATGGCGCCGGGCATCTAAAACCTGTGTAATCCTCGCTAATCTGTGCAAATCTTGCACCGTCATCGATTCTAGGAAAGCGTGCAAAACGTGTCAAGGTCGTCCATCGCGGGTAGTCATTACCTGCTTCGGGTAGTTTCTCGAGCTTGGATCAACACGCCCGGATCGCCGCGGCCACCCGCATCCTGACCAGCGCCCAGAGTCGCTGCCGGTGCCGAGAACATCTCTGCCGAACGTCCAGATCGAATGGACGCGGTTGTTCCCGCCACGTCCGGGGCGCTCCGGACAGCGATACGTTGAAATTGTTCATAAGGACGTGCCAGCCGTGGGACTGGCCCGCAAATTCTCCAGATTGAACAAGCGGTCTAGCTGATGTGACGTCGCCTCACACCGATAGTCCCGAGCGCGGCGGCTACAAATCCCGCCATGGCAGCGGCAAGAGGCAATGAACTCGCGTCGCCAACTCCCGTGCTCGGCAGCCTCAGCACCTGCTGTTGCTGGG
>JAHWJF010000116.1:1865-4841 GCA_019348515.1 Chloroflexota bacterium
GAACTCGCGTCGCCAACTCCCGTGCTCGGCAGCCTCAGCACCTGCTGTTGCTGGGTTGTCGTGTCTACCGCGGTCTGCTCGGGAGCCGCGACCGGTTCGACATATTCCCCAGCGTCCGTGTAGGCCTGATACTCACCTTCTGCGGGAGCAACATACTCCTCGGCGGGGGCCACATATTCCTCGGCCGGAGCCGCCTCCGCATTATTCCGTGCGCCGCGGTCCTTGCGGTTGCGCTCCTTGACCCCAGTACCGATTTCGTTGTTCGCCCCCGCGGCGCTCAAGGCCGCGCCGTTTCCGGGGTTGTTGGAGATACGCACACTGTCCGCACCGGCGGCGCTATCGCTACTATCAACACCGTTGTTTTGAATGACGATCCCATCCTGGGCTGCCGAGGGCACTGCGCACGCAGCCAAGACCACTCCCGCTATCGCCAGGGCCTTAATCGATTGTTGCATGTTCCTTCCCTCCCCCGCCGAGCGCCGGCCCGTGTTCGGAGTCACGTCCACAGAGCCGCGAGCCGGCAGCAGTCTCTCGATACACTGTCTATAGAACGTCACGGCGGGCCGATGTGGTTTCCTTGAGGAGACAAGGCCCGCAAGAGAGAAGGTGGTCATATTCCTTTCGGCGCCCGCGTGAAAGAGACGCCGGACACGGCTGTGATCGGATCGGGTCCCAATGGCCTTGCCGCGGCCATCAGGCTCGCGCAAGCGGGTAGGGTCGTCACCGTCTACGAAGCCGCGGCAACGGTTGGCGGCGGCGCCCGTAGCGCTGAGCTGACTCTCCCCAGCTTTCTCCACGATCCCTATGCGGCGGTCTTCCCCATCGCCGCCGCTTCTCCGTTCTTTCGGAACCTCGAGCTGGCGCGGTACGGTCTTGCCTGGGTTGAGCCACCGGCGCCCCTTGCCCACCCGTTCGACGACGGGTCCGCGGTGGTGCTCCATCGGTCGGTGGAGCAAACGGCGGCGGGCCTTGGTCCCGATCGTGAGGCGTACCGGCAGGTGATGCAGCCGCTGGTCGAGGACGCGGTACGTCTCATCCCGGATCTGCTGGCACCCCCCGGCGGGCAGCGCCATCCGCTGGCGGTAGCTCGGTTCGCCACGCACGCGATCCGTTCCACGACAGGGTTCGCGTGTAGCCATTTTCATGGCGATGAGGCACGCGCCCTACTCGGCGGCAACGCCGCTCATTCCTTTCTGCCGCTCGAAGCGCCCTTGACCGCAGGATTCGGTCTGTTTCTTACGCTCCTGGGTCACACGGTCGGATGGCCCATCGCTCGGGGAGGCGCCGGCGCGATCTCGTCCGGGCTAGCATCGGTCCTGGAGTCCATAGGCGGGTCGATCATGGTCAATCATCGCGTGACGTCGATCGACGACCTGCCGCCCGCGCGGGAGATCATTTTCGACACCGATCCACGGCAAATGTCGTCGATCGCTGGCAGGCATCTTCCGGCCCGATTCCGCTCTCGTCTCGCACGTCACCGCTTTGGACCGGGCGCATTCAAGATCGACTATGCGCTCAGCGGCGCCGTGCCCTGGACTGCCTCGGAGTGCCTCCAGGCAGGCACCGTACACGTTGGCGGCAGCCTCGAGGAGATTGCCTTGTCCGAATCGGAGGTCAACGCGTGCCGCCATCCGGAGCACCCCTTTGTCATCGTCAGTCAACCCAGTCTCTTCGACGCGACTCGCGCACCTGAAGGATCGCACACGCTCTGGGCGTACTGTCATGTGCCGGCGGGATCCAATGTCGATATGACCGAGCGTGTGGAGCGCCAGATCGAGCGATTCGCCCCGGGGTTTCGCGACCGTATCCTGGCGCGGCACGTCACCGGCCCGCGCGCGCTCGAGTTGGCGAACCCGAATCTCGTGGGCGGCGCGATCAATGGTGGCGTTCAGGATATTCGTGCCTATCTCGGGTGGGCATTGTCACGCCGATCTGCATACGCCACGCCGAATCCAGCGCTCTTTCGCTGCTCGGCCGCAACGCCACCGGGTGGCGGCGTCCACGGCATGGCCGGGTTCCACGCCGCGGAGTATGTGCTGCGTGGGAACCAATCCAACGCCCACCAGAAGCGTTTCCAGAGGACATCCGTGTAAAATCGAGCCAGCGGCGCCCCGCCCGCGCCGGGGTTCGCGCCGCCGGGAAGGCGGCCGCGAGGGAAGGAACGATGCGGGAAGACGAAGTTGGGCGGCCACGCGTGCCTTTGCGCTCGCACCCCTGGCTCAAGCAAGTTTCCAGTGTAGCGGCCCGCGTTTCCGCCGCGGCTCTCGTCGCCACGGGCGCGGCGAGCAGTCTTGCCGCGCGCAAGCGCACGAACCGGAATCACGATCGCGATGGTGGCAAGGACGACCAGGCGCGAGACCGGGAAAGCGGCAAGAGCCGAGACGGCGATAACACGCGCCAGTCAGACCGCGAACAGGACCGTGAGGTGTCGAGGGAGCGGTCTAACTCAACGGACAACGGCGGCGACCGAAACCGAGACCGCGATCGCGAGGGGCGGGAGAACGAGACCACCGACGACGAGCGCCGGGTCAGGAAAGAGCAGAACACCAATACCAATGACAACACCGCCGTCGACCCCGAACAGACTGAGGACCCGGACGCAACTGAGACCCCCGTGCCAGTGGACGCCGGAGGCGGGGGAGGAGGTGGCGGTGGCGGCGGTGGCGGGGGAAACAACGCCGGCAACGCCGGCAGCGGATTCTTCGACAGCCCGCTGGCCACGAAGGCGCGGCGGCGCGCAAACGATTTCGAGAATCGCGATGGGGACGCCGAGGACGACGGGATCGTCGTCGACATCAACCCCGAAGGTGAGTCCGTCTACGAGACGGACTCGGTCTTTTTCGCGACAGGTCCTGACGGGCTGGAGATCCTGACAAAGAACATCACATTCACTGCCGCGCCCACGCCGACGCCGACACCCCTGCCACCGCTCGAGTTGCCGGTGCGAGAACCCGGCTACCCGTTCGGCGAAGACTT
>JAHWJF010000116.1:4941-6705 GCA_019348515.1 Chloroflexota bacterium
GTCGTCGTCACCGACCCGGAGAAGCGCCGAACCTTAGGTGCGCTCTACAAGCAAGGCTGGGACGCATATCTGGAGACGATTTCCGCTCGACTCTCGCCTGGTGCACCAGCGTCATTGCCGAGTCGCGACGTCGTGCGTGTCTACCGGTCCGCCCAGCACCTCGCTGACCACATGGGAGACGTACCGGTTCTCGTCATTCCCTGCATCGCGGGTCGTACCGAGGAAGCAGGCATCGCCGAACAGGCGTCTCATTGGGGATCGATTCTTCCTGCCGTTTGGAGCTTCATGCTGGCCGCTCGGGCACGCGGCCTGGGCACGTGCTGGACGACGCTGCACCTGCCTCACGAACGGGAGGCAGCCAAGCTTCTCGGCATCCCCTACGACGATGTGATGCAGGCGGCACTGATCCCGGTCGCGCATACGCTCGGCGATGCGTTCCGTCCCGGCCCTCGCAAACCTCTCGAATCAATCGTTCATTGGGAGCAATGGTGATTCACGGATTCAGTCCAGATGCGGTGAGGCAGGCTGCACCCGGCCAATGGAGTCGACATGCCTGACGTCCAGGCGGCTGATCTCCACCGGCTCGCCCGCGAGCTTCTCTGCGCGACCGGCACTGGAGCGGCAGCGGCGCACGTCATCGCGGACTCCCTCGTGAACGCGAATCTCGCCGGTCATGACTCTCACGGCGTTCTCCGTTTACCGGCGTATCTCGAAGGCGCCCGCCAGGGCCACGTCATCCCCGGCGCCGTTCCCGAGCTTGTGTCGGTGAACGGGGCAACCGCGATCGTCGACGCGGAGCAAGGTTGGGGACAGCCAGCGATGTGGCTGGCGACCCGGGCAGCGATCGATCGCGCCCGCGAGCACGGACTCGGCGCCGCCGTCGTCCACAACTGCTATCACATTGGCCGTGTTGCGCCGTATGTCGAGTCCATAGCAAGCGAGGGGATGATCGGGCAGGCGATGGCCAATGCCGCCCCCGCGGTGGCGCCTTTTGGGGGCCGGGCCCGGGTAATGGGCACCAATCCGATGGCGTGGGCTGTTCCGCGGGCCGCCGGTGCACCGCCAATCTGCCTGGATATTGCGACGGCAGGGATCGCCGAGGGGAAGCTGCGAGTAGCGCGGTCGAGGGGATTCCCGGTTCCCGCCGGAAACGTCGTCGATCGCGACGGCCGGCCAACGACGGAACCGGGCGACTTTTACGCGGGCGGTGCGCTTCTGGCGTTTGGAGGTCACAAGGGGAGCGGATTCAGCCTGCTAGCCCAGTTCATCGGCCGTGGCCTGGCGCAGATGGACCCTTCAGGATACGACGGCCCACGCGGTGTGAACGGTCCCTTCATCCTGGCGATCGATATCGCGCGCTTTACCGACCTGGATCAGTTCCGGGCTGAGGTGGAGGCGCAATGCGAGGCCGTGACCTGTTGCCTCCCTGCCGAAGGGGTGGAAGCCGTGCTCTTGCCAGGCCAGCCGGAACTTGCGATGCGATCGATTCGCGAGCGAGAAGGGGTGCCTATCCCCGATTCAACCTGGCAGGAGCTGCAGGCACTGGCTGACGAACATGGAGTTACTCTGCCCAACGAACGGCACGCGGGCTAGGAGTCATAAGCCGGGGGTCAAGTCGCACGCCTTCTTTCCGCATTCATCTGTGACCTATGGGGACATGCCGCATTGACGGGCCAGCCACGTTCAGCCGATTCGCAGACGGAGAACGGGACTCCCGCCGAGACGCCGATCGTTGCCATTCCGATTCACAAGAACGAGCTCACC
>JAHWJF010000116.1:6805-8615 GCA_019348515.1 Chloroflexota bacterium
AGGTAACCGCTCGTAACGTCTGGAGATCGCTCATGCGTCGGAATAACGTGTTCCTGTCCGCGGTTGGGGTGGTCATACTCGGGATCGTTGCGCTCAACGCACAACCATCTACTGTTGCCCAGGAGGCCACTCCGAGTACCGAGGAGATGATGCCCGAGGGTCTCGCTTTCGAAGCCCTTGGCTATGGAGTGACTGAGACGTTGCCCGAGGTTCCCGCCGACCTGGCGCTGTTTCGTTTTGGGCTGGAACCGGGAGCATCGTTCCAGTTCGATCCGAACGACCCGTCGGTGGCTCTGGCCTATGTGGAGTCGGGTGAGGCCACGTTCACCGTAGAGTCCCCCATTACCATCCTGCGGGCGGCGGGCGCGGGGACGCCCTTCCCCGAGGAGACCGAGGAGGTCGCGGCCGGCACGCAGTTCACCTTGAGCGCTGGGGACTCCGCGGTCTTTCCACCCCGTGTCGTGGGCGAGATGCGCAACAATGGCACTGATGCAGTCTCATTGCTCGTCGCCAACATCGCGCCACTCGAGGGGATGATGACGGACGGAACGAGCGACCAGGGCGCGACGCCAACGCCATAATCACCTCGTAGTCACGGACGGAAGGGCCGGGATTGTTCCCGGCCCACGCGTCTTGTGCCCGACTGGTTACTCGTCGCCGCTGAGCATTCGCCCAAGGAGTTCGGCAAACGCGGCCGGGGTTCCGTCGAGACCCATCCCATGATCGGCGTCTGGAACGATGCGGACCGTCACGCCTTGCGTCGGAAGGGCCGCAGCTCGCGCGGCCATATCCTCATTCTGCAGGCTGCGTTCGCCAAAGATGTACGTGCGCGGTATCGGCGCCCGCGCCAACTGGTCGCCGAGGCTCGGTTTGGTCGCAGCCACGAGGCTTACGGCGGTGCGGTGGACCGCGCGTGGGTCGGCAACTTCCAGTTGTCCCGCGAATGCCGGGAACGCCACGCGCATGGATCGCACGAGATCTTGCCACCCGGTGCGAAGAAACGCGTCCTCCGTCTGCGCCGCAATGGCCCGCCTGAAGGTCGCGTTGCTGCCTCCCTCCGGCCCCGGCGCCAGATTGCCTTCGGCCACCACCAGGCGGCCGGCGAGGTCAGGGCGCTGCGTGGCGAGGACGATAGCGATGGAACCGCCTAGGCTGTGACCGATGACGACACACTGGGTGAGACCAAGATGATCGAGCAGGGCCGCGACAGTGCGGGCATGCTCAGTAAGCGTGTAGTCGAACGCTTCCGGACGGTCGCTGAACCCGAACCCCAAGAGGTCGATGAGTAACGACCGCCGCCCGGTCAAGGCCGGCTGGGCCACCAGCGCCGGGAAGTCTGACGACGCGGCCGTGGCCAAACCGTGAAGATAGACGCAGGCCGGTTCCCGCCCCGGCAGGTCGTGGTATCGCAGCCAGGCGTCGGGTTGGCCCAGGTAGTGTGAATGCATGGTTCCCCTCGCGGTTCCAATTCTCGTGGTTCAGTCCAATGTATCGAGGATGTTGAGACATCACGGTTCACGCCATCTGACGCCGCGCCGCAACCGGCTTGCGATCATCCTCATTCGATGAGGGACGTAGGCGCGGGGTGTGTGATGGTCAGTAAAGGCATCCCCCTCCAGGCAATTCGTTGGGCGTTGCAGACAGCCACCTACTCGCCACCGCGATTCCGGGGCTCTAGCGATGGCCGGCGTAGACCTTGCGGGCATAGGCCGCGTCGAAGCGGCCAGGAGCGGGAAGACTGCCCCAGACGCAGGACGTTTTCGGGCGACGGTCGTACCTATCCCGGATGCCGGTCACCGCGTGCATCAAC
>JAHWJF010000117.1 GCA_019348515.1 Chloroflexota bacterium
TGCTGGAACTTCTATGACTTTCCGAGCGGAGGTGCCGGGAGCGGGATTCGAACCCGCACGGCCTTGCGGCCACCAGCTCCTAAGGCTGGCGTGTCTGCCATTTCACCACCCCGGCATAGGTGCTCGGTAAAGTGTAGCGGTCCGCATCACGCGTTGCCGTGCCCACTGCACTCGGATAGCATCCCGCGGTTGCTATCTGCTCTAGTTGGAGGAATGTCGCATGTCCACGACCGCCGCCGATCCCCTCGCCCGCAGGCCATTCGGGCAGACTGGTCTCTCCGTTCCGCCAGTCGCCGTCGGTTGCGCCCCCATTGGGAACATGCCGGAGGCGTTCGCGTATGGGGTGACGCAAGAGGATGCGTTGGCCACGATCCGCGCCGCGCTCGACAGCCCCATCCCCTACATCGACACCGCCGCCCTCTATGGCGATGGCGAGAGCGAGCGGCGCGTCGGCCTCGTGCTACGCGAGCGCGGTGGTCTTCCGGAGAACGCGTTCCTCCAGACCAAGCAAGGACGCAATCCGAAGAACAATGACTACTCCGGCGAAACCGTGAAGTGGCGCATGGAGCGATCGCTGGAGCTACTCGGCGTCGATCGCATCGAGGTCGTCTATCTCCACGATCAGGAGTGGACGACGTTCGCGGAGGCGTTCGCCCCCGGTGGGCCGGTCGAGGTCCTCCAGCAGTTCCGCGACCAGGGCGTCATCGGTCACCTCGGTGTCGCTGGCGGCCCGATTCCCTTGCAGATCCAGTACATCGAAACCGGAGTCTTCGACGCGGTGATCCATCACAACCGCTACACCCTGCTCAACCGCTCGGCCGAACCGCTCATCGATGCCGCTGCGGGTCGCGGCATGGCGGTGCTCAACGCGGCACCCTATGGCAGCGGCATGCTTGTCAAAGGTCCGGACGCCTACCCGCGTTACGCCTATCAACAGGCTTCCCCCGAGATGATCGAGCGTGTGCGGCGCTTTGCGGCCATCGCCGAACGCCACGGAGTCCCTCTGCCGGCGGTCGCGCTTCAATTCTCGACCCGCGACCCGCGCATGACGGCGACGATCGTCGGCATGAGCCGTCCTGAGCGCATCGCGGAGACAATCCGCTACCTCACGACCGCGATCCCGGACGAGCTTTGGGAAGAGATCGCCGAGATTCCGTTCGACACCAACGATCCGGAGGAGAATCGCTTCCAGCGAAATTAGGCTTCCGGAGCCAATCCGATCCTGGACCGATATGTCGGACGGCCAGCTACGCCAAGTCTCGTCCGGAAGAGTGAGCCAGCACCAGAACCTTCCGCCGCTTTATCCGGTCCACCGGCACAGGTGACGTAGACATCGCGCCAGTCCGGCCCCGCGAAGGTGAGGCTAGACACTTTCTTCGCCGGAAACGGCACTGAACCGAGCAACCTGCCGTTTGGGCTGTAGTGGAAAAGTGCACCGCCGTCCCACCGTGCCGACCAGAGATCGCCTCGCTCGTCGACGGCCATCCCGTCTGGTACGCCCTCGCCATCCGGGATCGTCACCACGATGGTTCCCTCGCCAAGCGACCCGGTGGTACGGTCGTAGGGGTATCTCGTGATGCTGCGCTTCACGGAATCCGTGTGGTACATCGCGGCGAGATCCAGGGTAAACCCCATACCGTTGGAGACCCCAGCATCCTCGATGGCCACGGTCAGGGTCCCACCGAGGTCGAGCCGGTAGAGCTTGCCTGGCCGGTCTCCATCCGGCATCGTCCCGGCAAAGACCCGCCCCGCAGGATCGGCGATGACGTCATTGAAGCGGGTGCCGCGTTCGGCGGGAATCTCCTTCACGATGACCTTTGTCGCTCCCGTCTCGGGATCCCAGGTCCAAATTCGCCCTCGGGCGCCAAACAGCAAAAGCCTCCCGTCCTCCTGGATCGTGTATCCGCCGATGATTTCCGCCTCATAGACCAAGTGATGCCGGGCTTCCGCCGGATCGTAGCGATAAAGCTTGCCGGCCGGGATATCGAGCCAGAAAAGTGCCCGCAGCCCTTCGTGCCAGAGCGGCCCCTCCGTCGTGTCACAGCCGTAGTCGGCAATGTGCTCGATGTCGAAGTCATAGACGGCCATTCGTTCTCTCCATCACCCGATTACCGCGTCCACACTTGCGGACAATTGCATCGTGCCGTATGATGCGCGCCATGAGCGATAGCGTGCGCCCCACCATGACTAGCAGCGCGATCTTCGTGATCTCGATTACCGAGACCACCACGATTACCGCGCCTGCCGGTCCGGAGGGACGCGACTAACGGTCGCACACTCCAGCAGGACGGATCGGCAGGCGGGAGCGGAAACGCTCCCGCCGCTTTGTGTCTCTCGGGAAGAGAAAGAGGACGGGCTAGATGATTGTCATGAAATTCGGCGGCACATCGGTGGGTGACACCGCGCGCGTCCGCCAGGTTGCCGCCATCATCGAGGCCCAGCCCACTCCCCGCGCGGTGGTCGTCTCGGCGGCCACTGGTGTCACGAACATGCTGCTCGACGCGGCGCGCGCCGCCGCCGTCGACGGTGACGAGCTCGCCGCCAAACTCGCCGCCGAGATTCGATCCCGGCACCTCGAGATCGCGGCCGCGATTGGCGACGATCAGGAGCGTGCTGCCGCCGTCGCCGCACTCGACCAGCTTCACGCCGCCTTCGACGAAGCCCTCGCCAACGTCGCCCGTGCCGGCGATCTGAGCGCGCGAAACGCGGACCGTATCGTGGCCACCGGCGAAAAGGCGATGAGTATCCTCCTCGCGGCGACGCTCCGCTCTCTCGGCACGCCGGCCGTTCATGTCTGGGCCGATCGCGTCATCGCCACCGACAACCGGCACGGCAACGCGCGTCCCGACCGGGTTCAGACCCGCGAGCTGGCATCGCAGGAGGTGCGGCCGCATCTCAATGCTGGTTACACGGTGGTCTTCACCGGTTTTATCGGTCGCGCCCCTGATGGCTCGACGACCACCCTGGGGCGAGGCGGCTCCGACTACAGCGCAACCCTCCTCGGAGCCGCGCTCGACGCCGACGAGGTCCAGATCTGGACGGACGTCCCCGGCGTCCTCTCCGCGGACCCCCGGCAGGTGCCGGATGCTCGCGTCGTACCCGGCATCTCCTACGACGAGGCGCAGGAGTTGGCGCATTTCGGCGCCAAAGTTCTCCACCCACGAACTATCCGGCCCGCCGTTTCGTTGGGCATTCCGGTCCGCATCCTCTCCACCTTCCTGCCCGATAAACCGGGGACGCTCGTCACGCGCGATGCTCCCGAAGACAGCGTCAAAGCCGTCACCGCGCTCAACAATCTCCTGCTGCTGACGATCGACGTTCCCGAGCTGGAGGACCTCGCGGCGGCGTCGGCTGCCGTCTTCGGCGCGTTGCACGGCGACCGTATCGAGGTCGTAGCCGCGTCACAGGCGTCATCTCGCCGCCGCATGACCTACGTGGTCGATGCCACCGGGCACGGCAGCTGCTCACGGGTCAAGCAGCGGATGGTGGCGGCCCTCGAAGACGCTGAGGTCGATGCGGAGGTCGGTTGCGAAGAGGACGTGGCACTGGTGGCCGCGGTTGGGGCCGGTGTCGCCGCGGCGCCGCAGACTCTCTCCCAGTTCCTATCTGTCCTCGGGCGGGTGGGGGTACCGGTTCTCTCCACCAACCAGCAGCACTCGAATGTGGCTCTTACGGTGGCCATCCCAGGTCGGGACGCCGCGCGCGCCGTGCTCGCGGTGCATGATGCCTTTATCCGGCCGCAACCAGCCAGTGCCCGCTCGCGGCGTCCGCGCCGCTCGGACATGCTCGCCGAGAGTCTGCGCGTCGGTTAGGCCACTCCCGGCCGCATCAGCCGTCAATGCCGGTGAACGATATTCACGCCTCGGAGAAAGGGTCGCGGCGTGCAGGAGACAATCTGACCATGAATGTTTCCAGATCGAGCTCGAATGGAAAGATCCCGGTCGCCGTGCTCGGCGCCACGGGCAGCGTCGGCCAGCGTTTCGTCCAGCTTCTCGCTGGACATCCCTGGTTTCAACTCGCCGAAGTCGTCGCCTCCGATCGCTCGACCGGTCGTGCCTATTGCGAAGCAACTGACTGGCGTCTGAGCGCGGATATGCCCGATGGCGCTCGTGAGCTCGTCGTCAAGGACTACGATGCCGCCCTGGACAGCCCGGTCGTCTTCTCAGCACTCCCCGGCGAGGTCGCGGCCGAGATCGAGCAGCGCCTGGCCCAGGAGGGCCGTGCGCTCTTCTCGAACACCTCAACGCACCGCATGACCCCCGATGTTCCGTTGCTCATCCCGGAGGTAAACCCGGAACACGTCGCGGCGCTCGAGACTCAGCGGCGGAATCGCGGTTGGAGCGGGTTCATCGTCACCAACCCCAACTGCTCCGCGATCCACCTCGTCCTGGCTCTGAAGCCGCTGCACGACGCCTTCGGCATCGACGCCCTAGCGGTAACGACGATGCAGGCAGTCTCCGGGGCGGGCTACCCCGGCGTGCCGTCCCTCGACATGATCGACAACGTCGTTCCGTTCATCAACACGGAAGAAGAGAAGATGACCGAGGAGACCAAGAAACTCCTCGGCGGGTTTGACGGCGAGTTCCAGCCGGCGTGCCTGACGATGTCTGCCCAATGCAACCGGGTCCCCGTCCGGGATGGTCATACGGAATGCGTCTCAATCCGCTTCCGCACCCCGGCTTCACCTGAGGATGCCGCACGGGCCATGGGCGAATTTCGCGCCCGGCCGCAAGAGCTCGATCTACCGAGCGCACCCCGCCGGCCGGTGATTGTCCGCGCGGAACCGAACCGCCCGCAGCCGAACCTCGATCGCGATGCCGAGAACGGCATGGCGACTACCGTCGGCCGGGTCCGGGAGTGCGCGCTCCTCGGCACCAAGTTCGTCCTCCTCGGGCACAACACCATCCGGGGGGCAGCCGGCGCATCCATCCTCAACGCCGAGCTGTTCAAGGTTGAGGGGCTCTTACCCGTCTAATCGGGAATGCAAACGGTCTGTGTGAGAACGTCTATCACTCATCAGTCATTTTTCCTCGTCCTGCACACAAGGAGATGAGACAGGGGGTGAGGACTTACCGCCCGGTGATGGGCGGTAAAGAATTTCCTCCCCCGGGTTCCCCACACGTTCAAACTCTTCGATTCCTTAGCTGCGTCAGTCCGGCACCCGAATGCCGAGTGCCGGGCGGGGGACTCCTCCACGATCCCCGGCTGTTCCCCCACTCGTCGGCGTACTGGGTCGGGTAGCGGCGGGCCTGATGGATTCAATGCGTGTTGCTCCCGGCCAGATGGGTCGTCACCCGGAGACGGCTATCAGCGACTGTGGCTCTCTGGAGAGGGCCACGATCCTGCCGCATGGGGCATGACGCCGTCCTCACCCGGTAGCCGCGAGCAACCGTTTCAGATTCTGCCCCGCTGCAATCAGCAGTCCTTGGATGTTCGCGTTCAGCACGCCTCGAAAATGGAGCCGTCGTAAGCCATGCCACTCCTTGGCCTCGGCGAACAGTGGCTCCGCCCAGACTTGCCACTTCCGGATTGCCTTCCTATACGACTCCGTCGCGTGATAGCCCCGGACCTTCTCGAGTTAGTCGACATAGAGGGAGCGGTGGACGATGCGGCCGCAGTCGCTGGCCGTGCACTCGGTCTTGACCGGCATGCGTTGCAGGTCCTGGCGTCGGCCCGGTAGACGATGACGCCTTCTGTCACCTTGACCCGCTCACGGATCAGGACATGGTCTTTCGGGCAGCGGTACTCGTTGCGCTTAGGGTTATAGGCGAACGCATCCCTACCGTAGAAGGCCGGGCGGTGCTCAAAATCAGGAAGTGACACGTAGGCACGGATGCTGGCCGCCTCGAGGGCGACGATGTTCTCAATGGTGCCGTACTTAACATCGCCGGTGACGTGGTAGGGCCGCAGCCGCCTCCGGAAGTAGACTCGCCACAGCAGATCCCAGATCACCGGTTCATCATCAACGACCACGACGATCGGGTGTGCGTCATCCTCACCGCGTGAGGACGGTGCGGGGTTGGTCATGGGCTCGTCTCGCGTGTCAGCCGAGGGCCGCCCGGCGATGGACGATGGCCTGTTTGGCGCCGAGCACGGCCGCCCCGGCGATCACCACCGCGGCGGCGTCGACTACCCACCGGCCCAGGCCCTCCGCTGCGAGCCCGAAGTCTCCCATCCCGACGGCCATCGCCGCGATAGCCATCCCAGGAATCAAGGCGAGGGCGATCATCACTCCGGCCGTCAGTACCGAGCGCTGCGCCGCGACCGTGAAGGCCCCGGCCATCCCCGCCACGACCGCCAGCAACACGCTCGTGCCCGTCACCCGGCTCCAGTACGTCACCCACTGACGCGCCGCGAGGTCGGTTGCGCCGCCCGGGTCGATCGCCCGCAGAAGGAAGAGCGTCAGCAGCGCCCCGAGCGCAAGCGCCAAGTAACCGGTGAGCGTCGACAGGAGGCCGCGCAAAGCGAGCACCCGCGGCCCGGTGATCAGTCCGAGCGGGACGCGTAGTAGCGGCTCGAAGCCCGGGGCCACGACCATTGCCGCGATCACGATGTGAAGGGTGTCGGTCCAGAGCCCGACCGCGGCGATCGCCCCGGAGATTGCCATCAGGCTAAAGTAGTTGACGTTCAGGTTTGTTTCCTTGCGGAGGAGGAACGCCATCTCCTCCAAGATCGCCTCGTTAGATTCCTCTTCGAGGTGGTTCTGGTACGGCGGGGCCAGCAGGCTGATCGGCTCACTTGTCAGAACCGACCAGCCGTCCGTCCCCTTCAGATCGGCCAGCGCCCGCAGGACGGCGCGAGCGCCGTCGGTGGTCGCCTGGACCGTGAGGATGTCGCCGGGTGGGTCGAGCGACGTCCCGCGCTGCAGAGCGAGGCCAACGACGCCGTCCGTGCCACGGAGCCGGTTGAGGACCGCCTCGGTCCTCTCTGGCGGCAGTGCCACCTGAACAGTTCGCGGCATAGCCGTCCTTTCCCTCCGCCGCTGGGCCGTCGCGACTCGTGTCGCACGTCCCCGCAGGAAAGCACCAGACGTGCCACGACCCCCGCGCTTGCGATACGCCGGCGCAATCTCGGACCGGCATATTTCTCGGGCTGTGCTCGTCTCCTGGCCGTCAATATTATGGAAATATGCGTACTCCCAGGTTATCGGCAGCGTTTTTGTCTTGCGCCGGTTCTTCTTATCGTCGCCCGCATGGCCATGAGCAACGGGGGGCGCGTCCGC
The DNA here is from genome assembly GCA_019348515.1 of Chloroflexota bacterium. Lineage (GTDB taxonomy): Bacteria > Chloroflexota > Chloroflexia > Thermomicrobiales > UBA6265 > JACCXM01. The sequence goes on from JAHWJF010000117.1 coordinate 7,223, forward strand.
GACCGTTCGAGACCGCGATAGGATTCCTTTCCCATGGCGGGCTTGTCGGCGTTACGATTCAGAGTTCGTGACGACTAGGACCGGGGCAGCGGCGGGGTAAACAGACCCGGCCTTCGCAATAGGGGGGTCGACAGGCGGTGTTTGCAATTGTCTCCCTCCTGGCGATCATCTCGCTGTCCATGCTCGCCGTCCGGGTCGGGGCGGTGGCCCTGATGATGACCGGCCTGTCGCGGGACGTGGCGGCGTTCCAGGCGCTGTCAGCGTTCTCGGGGGCCGGGTTCACGACTGGCGAGTCGGAGCTGGTCGTCGCCACACCGGAGCGGAGGAAGATCCTCGCCCTGCTGATCCGAGCCGGCAACGCGGGCGCTATCACGGTGGTCACGTCGCTGATCTTGTCCTTCGCTGGGTCGGAGGACGAGGCGCCGGTGCGGATCGTGATCATCGTGGTCGGGCTGGCAGGGCTCGTCCTCCTCTCCCGCAGCGGCTGGTTCAACCGGCTCCTGACCCCGGTCATCCAGCGGGCCCTGAGCCGGTCAACCGCGTTGGTGTTGCGTGACTATGCGGCGCTCCTCCACCTGCGCGAGGACTACCGCGTCGCCGAAATCGAGGTCCACGAGGGAAGCTGGCTGGAAGGCCGGCAGCTCCACGCCCTCGACCTGCCCGCCGAGGGCCTACTGATCCTCGGCATCGCTCAGCCTACCGGTGAGTACGTAGGGGCTCCCCCAGCCGACTACGTCTTCAGCCGCGGCGACACGGTCGTCGTCTATGGCCGCGAGCCGCGCCTCGAGGAGATCGCCCGGCGCGCGCCGAGCGACTCCCGCGCCCACGAGGAGGCGATGGCTGAGCACAGCGCGGACGTCGAGGCCAAGACGGAGCAAGAGCCGGGAGATCGGGCCCATCGCTCGCCACGGCGGAGCACCTGAGCGCCCGGTCGGCGGGCTCGTCCGCGGCCGACCAGCCGATACGGTCGACACGTGGTTTAGCCTTCTGATTTGCGACCGGTTCCTGTAACTTGCTCATGCCGCGGTGCGGCACCACCGGTGGATGAAAACGACCACCAGCCCTGGTAGCGTGGGGGTACGCGGCCGCGTCGATGAGGTCGGGTAGGGCCTGGTGCTGCGAGCCCGCCTGTAACTTTGACCTGGGTATCCTGAGGCACCACCGATTGTCGCTCCTACCTGGGAAGCACGCACAGCACACTCACGCAGAGGAGGACACCCCGACGCAGCCGTCTCACGGAGGAGGCAGCGATGAATGTGCTGTACGAGCAGTGTTGCGGACTCGACATCCATAAGCGGATCGTGGTGGCGTGCGTGATCGTCCCGGGACCGGGCGGGCAGCCGATGAAAGAGGTG
>JAHWJF010000118.1 GCA_019348515.1 Chloroflexota bacterium
GTCGTGCCTCCTTCCGGGTCGATGGCTACTCCGAAACCCTGCACAGCATGTGCCACTCGGTCGCCTCGATGCCGTGGCGCCTGCCCCCAGGGTCCGGTTACCTGGGCACGACCGATGGAGCACTCGCCGCTCGTGATTGCTCGACACGCCGGTTCTGTGAGCTGGTTGCTGGGAGGCGAACTCGTTGCGGATCGAGCGACGAGAGGACGTCAACGGCGAGATGTGTCCGTGCCCGGCTGTCCGGAGCAGGGTCTCGACCCACGCTACGCGCCTCTTCTTGGATCGCCCCTTTTCCGCTTACAACTCGGTGAGCATGGGCAGGATCAGCGGCCGGATCTTCGAGCGGCGATAGAGCGATTTGGCCACGATCTCTTTCGACTGCTGGACCAGGTAGCCATACTGGGGCTCGGCCGCGGACCGCCGCCCTAGCGCCCGCCTCAGCTCCTGTTCTGCTTCGGCCAGGGCGCCGTTCTGCAGTTCACGAGGCAGGTCTTTGGCGACGAGAAAGGGCCCGGCGATCAGCGTGCCCGATTCACGGTCCACCACCACCATCACCAGGACCACCCCGTTATCCGCGAGATTCTCCCGATCGCGCAGGATCGCATGCCCGGCCCCCCGATCCCCGAAGCGGTCGACCAGGATCGACCCGGCCGGCACCTTCCCGCGGTGTTTGGCGCTCTCCCGAGTGAATTCCAGGACTCCGCCAATCTCCGGCAGCAGGACGCGCTCGGCGGGGATGCCCACCTCGGCGCAGAGCTCCCGATAGAGGACCATGTGCCGGTACTCGCCGTGAATCGGCACGGCGAACCGGGGCCGGACAAGCTTCAGCATCTGGCGCAGCTCGTCGCGGCCGGCGTGGCCCGAGACATGAACCCCGTGGGTGAGATTGCTGTAGACGACCCGGGCTCCACGGCGGAACAGGTTGTCGATGGTGTTAGAGACCGTCTCTTCATTCCCCGGGATCGGCGTCGCCGACACCAGCACCACGTCACCCTCGCCGACGCGAATCTTGCGGTGATCCCCCGCAGCGATGCGGGCCAGCGCCGCTGCCGCCTCACCTTGGCTGCCGGTGATGACGAGGACGCGGTGGTCTTTCGGCAGCCTGAGGAGGGCGTCCAGCGGCAGCAGCAGCCCCTCCGGCGGATCCAGATACCCGAGATCAAGCGCAACCGCGGCGTTCTGCTCCATGGAGCGGCCGGCAACCGCCACTTTGCGGCCGCACTTCTGGGCGGCGGACAGCGCCATGTGGATGCGGCTGATGTTCGAGGCGAAGGTGGCGATGATGACCTGGCCGCGCGCCTCGCCGATGACCCGCTCCATCGTCTCCTGCACCACGCGCTCACTGGGCGTGCTCCCGGACGACTCGACGCGGACCGTGTCCGAGAGTAGTGCCAACACCCCCCGATTCCCCAGTCGACGAAGCTGCTCCACGTCGGCCGGGCCGCCCATCACCGGTGTTGGGTCGAACTTGAAATCGGCCGTGTCAATGATCGTCCCCACCGGAGAGTGAATCGCGATCGCGTTGGTGTCGGGGATCGAATGGGCCACGTGGATGAACTCGGCCGTGAGCGAGCCGAGTTGCACTTGCTGTCCCGGTTCCACGACGTGACAGACGACCTGCTTGTCCAGGCGGTACTCGGCGAGCTTGCGTTCCACGAAGCCGATGGCGAGCGGTGATCCGTAGATCGGGATCGGTTTGCGGCGCTTCAGTTGCGGGATGATGTAGGGCAGGGCGCCAATATGATCTTCGTGACCGTGGGTAATCAGGATGGCCCGCAGATTGGCTACGCGCTCCCGCACGTAGCGGGCGTCCGGAATGATGAGGTCGATCCCGCGCTGTCCTTCCTCCGGGAATTTGCCGCCGCAGTCGATGACAACGAGGTCGCTCCCGTACTCGACGGCGGTCATGTTCTTGCCGATCTCGCCAACCCCTCCAAGCGGGATGACACGCAAACGCCCACCGGCATTGCTGGCCGAGGGCCGCCGCCGGGGCTGTTGGCCCGGCATCGATGGGCGCTCCTCAGCGGGCTGCCGGGACGCGGGGCGTGGTGCCGGTCGTCGTCGCCTGTTCCGTTGGTTGTTGCTCTGACGAGGGTGTTCCCCGCGCGCGATGGTCAAGTCATCGGTCATTGTGCGCTTCCTGAATGCGACGAAGCATATGGGATCCGCGTCCGGCCACATGAGATTGGCGCCTACCGACGAGAGGCGCGTTCTCCCGAAATCCGCAGCCGGATCCGGCTGATAACCCGGATCACGACCTCGCTGCCGACACCAAGGATGCCACGCAGTTGCGGGGACCAGTGGCGATGACGTGGTCGAAGTTGTCCAGGACCAACACCAGACGCTTGGCGGAACGTCTTAACGGCGCGGGTCTTCCTACTTCTCGGCGCGTCGCCAAACTCGCCGCACGTCGTCGACGATGGCCTGTTGCCTCAGGCTGGTGAAGTGGTGTTGCCCGAGAAAGCTGCCCGCCTTGCCGTTCACGCTGCGCTTCACGACAATTGCCTGCGAACTGACGGCGACAGTAAGGACGTAGCGCAGCCCGACCGCCGCATCGGAGCGATCGCCGGCATCGGGCGGCGTTTGGGCAATCGTCAGTTCGGCGGAGGTTGGGGAGAGCGGCGTGACGGTGACGTACAGCCGCTGCTCGGGGCGGTGCAGCTCGTCCCGGACCGTCTCAAAGGCCGGCAGGATAGTCCCTTGCATCATTGCTTCAGCTGTCCTCCGGTTGAGCACAACCTGATCCTCAGCCGCATGTTCCCCCATTGCCTTGTCCCTTTGCCAGCTCAAACTGTCGAGTGATTACTCAGCGCCCATCGCCCGGCCAGGGCGCCTGCTACGCCGGCGATTCAGTTGGCGCAGTATGGTCGTGGATGTGGGCTTCCTTGGCATGGTCCCGCTCTTCGTCCTCGCGGCTGTAGTCGTGGCTGTGCGTCAGCGGGGCGTGATTGTGGACGTGAGTGTGCCAGGAGGCCCGGTGCTCGAAGTCGTCCCCGAGACCCCCACTGTGGTGGTGGCTGACGTGCCAATGGTCGTGGCCATGCTCGGTGGCCGGGTGGGTGTGCTCCGGTTCCTTCCCCTCGCCCTCGGTCCGTTGCCTGATCTCCGTCATCGTCGTGCCTCCTTCCGGGTCGATGGCTACTCCGAAACCCTGCACAGCATGTGCCAAGTTGCTGGGAGGCGCACTGGTTGAGGCGCGAGCAACGAGAGGACGCCAACGGCGAGATGCGTCCGTGCCCGGCTGTCCGGGCCTGGGTGCCCACCCACACCACGTGCCTCTTCTCGCATTGTTCCTTTCCGCTTACAACTCGGTGAGCATGGGCAGGATCAGCGGCCGGATCTTCGAGCGGCGATAGAGCGATTTGGCCACGATCTCTTTCGACTGCTGGACCAGGTAGCCATACTGGGGCTCGGCCGCGGACCGCCGCCCTAGCGCCCGCCTCAGCTCCTGTTCTGCTTCGGCCAGGGCGCCGTTCTGCAGTTCACGAGGCAGGTCTTTGGCGACGAGAAAGGGCCCGGCGATCAGCGTGCCCGATTCACGGTCCACCACCACCATCACCAGGACCACCCCGTTATCCGCGAGATTCTCCCGATCGCGCAGGATCGCATGCCCGGCCCCCCGATCCCCGAAGCGGTCGACCAGGATCGACCCGGCCGGCACCTTCCCGCGGTGTTTGGCGCTCTCCCGAGTGAATTCCAGGACTCCGCCAATCTCCGGCAGCAGGACGCGCTCGGCGGGGATGCCCACCTCGGCGCAGAGCTCCCGATAGAGGACCATGTGCCGGTACTCGCCGTGAATCGGCACGGCGAACCGGGGCCGGACAAGCTTCAGCATCTGGCGCAGCTCGTCGCGGCCGGCGTGGCCCGAGACATGAACCCCGTGGGTGAGATTGCTGTAGACGACCCGGGCTCCACGGCGGAACAGGTTGTCGATGGTGTTAGAGACCGTCTCTTCATTCCCCGGGATCGGCGTCGCCGACACCAGCACCACGTCACCCTCGCCGACGCGAATCTTGCGGTGATCCCCCGCAGCGATGCGGGCCAGCGCCGCTGCCGCCTCACCTTGGCTGCCGGTGATGACGAGGACGCGGTGGTCTTTCGGCAGCCTGAGGAGGGCGTCCAGCGGCAGCAGCAGCCCCTCCGGCGGATCCAGATACCCGAGATCAAGCGCAACCGCGGCGTTCTGCTCCATGGAGCGGCCGGCAACCGCCACTTTGCGGCCGCACTTCTGGGCGGCGGACAGCGCCATGTGGATGCGGCTGATGTTCGAGGCGAAGGTGGCGATGATGACCTGGCCGCGCGCCTCGCCGATGACCCGCTCCATCGTCTCCTGCACCACGCGCTCACTGGGCGTGCTCCCGGACGACTCGACGCGGACCGTGTCCGAGAGTAGTGCCAACACCCCCCGATTCCCCAGTCGACGAAGCTGCTCCACGTCGGCCGGGCCGCCCATCACCGGTGTTGGGTCGAACTTGAAATCGGCCGTGTCAATGATCGTCCCCACCGGAGAGTGAATCGCGATCGCGTTGGTGTCGGGGATCGAATGGGCCACGTGGATGAACTCGGCCGTGAGCGAGCCGAGTTGCACTTGCTGTCCCGGTTCCACGACGTGACAGACGACCTGCTTGTCCAGGCGGTACTCGGCGAGCTTGCGTTCCACGAAGCCGATGGCGAGCGGTGATCCGTAGATCGGGATCGGTTTGCGGCGCTTCAGTTGCGGGATGATGTAGGGCAGGGCGCCAATATGATCTTCGTGACCGTGGGTAATCAGGATGGCCCGCAGATTGGCTACGCGCTCCCGCACGTAGCGGGCGTCCGGAATGATGAGGTCGATCCCGCGCTGTCCTTCCTCCGGGAATTTGCCGCCGCAGTCGATGACAACGAGGTCGCTCCCGTACTCGACGGCGGTCATGTTCTTGCCGATCTCGCCAACCCCTCCAAGCGGGATGACACGCAAACGCCCACCGGCATTGCTGGCCGAGGGCCGCCGCCGGGGCTGTTGGCCCGGCATCGATGGGCGCTCCTCAGCGGGCTGCCGGGACGCGGGGCGTGGTGCCGGTCGTCGTCGCCTGTTCCGTTGGTTGTTGCTCTGACGAGGGTGTTCCCCGCGCGCGATGGTCAAGTCATCGGTCATTGTGCGCTTCCTGAATGCGACGAAGCATATGGGATCCGCGTCCGGCCACATGAGATTGGCGCCTACCGACGAGAGGCGCGTTCTCCCGAAATCCGCAGCCGGATCCGGCTGATAACCCGGATCACGACCTCGCTGCCGACACCAAGGATGCCACGCAGTTGCGGGGACCAGTGGCGATGACGTGGTCGAAGTTGTCCAGGACCAACACCAGACGCTTGGCGGAACGTCTTAACGGCGCGGGTCTTCCTACTTCTCGGCGCGTCGCCAAACTCGCCGCACGTCGTCGACGATGGCCTGTTGCCTCAGGCTGGTGAAGTGGTGTTGCCCGAGAAAGCTGCCCGCCTTGCCGTTCACGCTGCGCTTCACGACAATTGCCTGCGAACTGACGGCGACAGTAAGGACGTAGCGCAGCCCGACCGCCGCATCGGAGCGATCGCCGGCATCGGGCGGCGTTTGGGCAATCGTCAGTTCGGCGGAGGTTGGGGAGAGCGGCGTGACGGTGACGTACAGCCGCTGCTCGGGGCGGTGCAGCTCGTCCCGGACCGTCTCAAAGGCCGGCAGGATAGTCCCTTGCATCATTGCTTCAGCTGTCCTCCGGTTGAGCACAACCTGATCCTCAGCCGCATGTTCCCCCATTGCCTTGTCCCTTTGCCAGCTCAAACTGTCGAGTGATTACTCAGCGCCCATCGCCCGGCCAGGGCGCCTGCTACGCCGGCGATTCAGTTGGCGCAGTATGGTCGTGGATGTGGGCTTCCTTGGCATGGTCCCGCTCTTCGTCCTCGCGGCTGTAGTCGTGGCTGTGCGTCAGCGGGGCGTGATTGTGGACGTGAGTGTGCCAGGAGGCCCGGTGCTCGAAGTCGTCCCCGAGACCCCCACTGTGGTGGTGGCTGACGTGCCAATGGTCGTGGCCATGCTCGGTGGCCGGGTGGGTGTGCTCCGGTTCCTTCCCCTCGCCCTCGGTCCGTTGCCTGATCTCCGTCATCGTCGTGCCTCCTTCCGGGTCGATGGCTACTCCGAAACCCTGCACAGCATGTGCCACTCGGTCGTAGCGCATCGGCTTGATGGCACAACCTCTGCGACGAGTCATGCCAGAAACGATCAAGCGCGGCCGGGCCCTGGACCACCGCGCACCACCAAGCGGAGGACTACGATGCAGGGAACCGTCGATCGGGTCGTCGCCAATGAGGGGTTCGGTTTTATCATCGGGCCGAATGGGGAGGAGTACTTCTTCCATCGTAGTGCGCTTAAGGGGGCCGAGTGGGAAGAACTCGGTCCCGGAGTTCCGGTGATCTTCCAGGTGACGGAAGGTGAGGGCGATCGGCCCGACGAGCACCTGCGCGCCGTCGACGTCATCCTCGCTCCCGATGCCGTTCCCGCGGTCGACAACGAGCCGCTGCCCCCCGGCAAGATCGCTGGCGGCTCCTAGACGTCAATCCCGGACTTCATGAGGGTCGAATCTCGGAAAACCGCGAACGCACGCGGAACTGCTTTTCATGCCGTGGTGGCGCCCCACCGGGGCGTAGTCACTCGGAATGACACGCGTTACGCGACGCGCTCTGACGAACCAGCGACCCTTCCAGCCTACTCCTCTCTCCATCCTCCTTGAGCGCAGCGTTCCCCCTTAAATTCGGTACAGGTCGCGAGCGTTGCCGGAGAGGATGAGACCGGCCGCTGTTTCGGCATCGCATTGGCTGAGCATGCCGTCATTGACAAGTTCTGTGAGGACCGAAGCGAGGGCCTGCTTACCGAGCTTCGCGCTCGTGTAGTTGATTTCGGGCAGGGTGTATCCGTCGGAGCCGTAGCAGATTTTCGTCAAGGGAGCCATCGCCAGCACGCCGCGCAGGATGTCCCACGCCGCGTTGCCGGCAAACGGGATGCCCTCACTGAGATCGCACCAAACGCGCGGCAACACATTCGCCATGTAGGCCGCTTCCCGGTGGTAGGGATACCCCGCGTGCACGAGGAGGACGCGGCAGGCACGATAGGCGGGGAATCGCAGCAGATCCATCAGGTAGGCGGGCCGGCAGAGAACCAGATTGACCTCGAAGTCGCCCATGCCAGTATGGATCTGCATCGGAACGTCGTGCTCCAGGCAGAGATCGAGCGCCCGGCAGAGCAGATGGTCGCGGAGAAGCTTCATGCTGCCACCGCCGAGACCGCGCCGGATGGCGTCCAGCGCCTGCAACCCCTGGTCGGGTGTGCGGCTGAGCGGCGAGAGGTCGAGACCGGTCCGGTAGGCGATGATCGACTTGACGCCCTTGAATCCCTGGTTGGTCAATGCGTCGGCGATGCTGTCGTCGTACCGCCGCTGGAACTCAGCCCACCCGATGTCGGTCTTGAGGAGGTCGGCGATCAGCGGCTCGATGCGAAAGACCGGCACCACCTCGACTGGCAGCTCGGCTCGCACCGCGGCGACCTCGAGCATCGGCAGCGGGATGCCGAAATCGAAGACAAGCGTGTCGAGGCGGACGTCACCGTACAGCCTGGAGACGTACTCCGTGTAGCCAGCGGCGACGGCCGCGTTCCGCGCCGCCAGCACCGTGTCGACGTCCGGCTCCACGCCGAAGAACTGCGCGAGGTCCAGGATCATGCGCTTGAAGTAGAGGGTATTGCGCTTGCCCCGCTGCAACTCGTCGCGCACCTCATCCGACCAGGCGACCCCACCCGCCTCCAGGTAGGCACGAGAGCCGCCACCGAAGGCCGTCAGATCGGTGAACTCCTCAGCCGTGACAGCGCCACGGTTGAGGAACGGGTGGGCATGAACGTCGACAACGGGCAGGTGAGCGACCTCGATCATGGTTAGACAATCTCCAGGTACGTTTCCCGTTCCCACGGGTGAACGTGCGTCTCATAGGTGACCAACTCGCTCCGCTTGACCGTCAGAAAATGCTCGAGTGCGGTCTCCCCGACGGCCGCGGCCACGACCTCGTCCCGCTCCAGCGCGGCAAGCGCCTCGGGCAGGGTCCGGGGCAGGTAGCCGATGCTGTAGCGCGCAATCTCCTCCTCCGTGAGGTGCCCGATATCGCCATGGAATGGCGGTGGGGGCACGATCTGGCGGCGGATGCCGTCGGCGCCCGCACCGAGCAGCCCGGCCAGAAGGAGGTAGGGCTGAGCGCTGTTGTCGGGCGAGCGAAACTCCAGGTGACGTCGCTTGCCAACCCCCGGGATGCGGACCACGCCGGAACGGTTCCCGTAGCCCCAGTAGGTGTTGGCCGGCGCCCAGGAGCCGGGCTGCAACCGCTTGTAGGAATTGACCGTCGGTGACCCAAGCCCGGTGAGCGCGTCGACGTGCTCCAGGATGCCTCCCAGGTACCAGCTTCCGACATCAGAGAGCGAGACCTCGTCCTGATCGGAGGCGGTCAGATCCCGCTCGCCGGCGGCGTCCCAGAGGCTGAGGTGGACGTGGAGGCTGCACCCGGCC
>JAHWJF010000119.1 GCA_019348515.1 Chloroflexota bacterium
CTCCGCATCATTGCCGGTCTGGAGTCACCGACGGCCGGGTCCGTCCTGGTCAACGGGCAGGACATCACCACACTTCTGCCCAATCAGCGCGACTTTGCCATGGTCTTCCAGCATTTCGCGCTCTTTCCCCATCTCGACGTCTTCCAGAATGTCGCGTATGGTCTGCGCATTCGCGGCATGAAGAAGTCGGAGACGGAGCGCGAGGTGCTCCCCATGCTCGAGCGCGTCGGGTTGCGAGAGCTGGCGCATCGCAAACCGGCCGAGCTCTCCGGCGGGCAGCGGCAACGAGTCGGTATTGCCCGCGCCCTCATCGTCAAGCCGCGGCTTCTTCTGCTCGACGAACCGACGGGATCACTCGACACGAAGCTCAAGCTGGCGATGCAAACAGAGCTGAAAGCGTTGCACAAAGAATCCGGGTTGACCTTTATCCATGTCACCCACAACCAGAGCGAGGCGCTGGCGCTGGCCGACCGCGTTTACGTCATGAATGACGGACGGATCGAACAGCAGGGCAGCCCAACGGAGGTTTATCGCTATCAGGCGACCCGCTTCGTCGCTGACTTCGTCGGCCGCAACAACCTGATCGAAGGGACATTGGACGGCGACCTCTTCCGTAGCACCCTGGCCTCCTTCCCGGCTGGCCAGGGCAGCACTCACCTTCCGCGCGGAGCCTGCACCGCCGTCATCCGGGCCGATGCCATCCATATCGGCGTGCCGCCTCCCGATACCGCATCGCTCCGCGTTCGCTTGAATGCCCTCGAGTACGCCGGATCAATCGTCACCTGGTTCCTGCGTGGTCCGGCCGGCACCCTCACCGCCGATGTCTCGGCCGATGATTCGGGTGAGCTCGATCCCCAGATCGGAGAGACCTACGAGGTATGGTGGAAATCAGATGACGTGCATTACCTGCGCGCGGAGGCGAGGAACGGCCTCAAAGGAGGGTAAGAAAATCGAGGAGTGCCCCAAGTTGGACAGGGAGCAGCACCCTGTTGGAGTTACAGTAGGGCCGTCTGTCGTGAGTGATATGAACCGGCGCTAGCGCCGGCGGGAGTGGATTGACGATGACGCACAAGCACTTGAGCTACGCGGAGATGATGGCTCGCCGATTTGCCGCCGACCGCGCGGTCACTCGCCGCCGGCTGCTTGCGAACGGGGCGAAAGTGGGAGCGGCCCTCGCTGTGGCCCCCGCTCTAGGCCGCTGGGCCGCCGGCGACGCCTCGGCCCAGGGGGTCGTGCTGCGGGAGATCGGATTGAGCCTGACGGAGGACCCGCGCATTCTCTCTCGCTTCCAGGAGGATACGGGGATCACGATGGAAGGGAACTCCCAGATCCTCGGCAATCAAATCACCTTCTGGCTGCAGAACTACCAAGACTACGACGTCAACCAGGTCAACTTCAGCCAGAATGCCCCACTCCTGGCGCAGGGCGCCATCCAGCCCTTCCCTACCGCCGATATCCCCGCCTGGAACGACCAAGTCATCGAGCTCTTCCGGGTGCCAGACGTGCCGGGTTACAGCGAGCGATCGGGGTGGCCGCTGGCCGGCACCTATACAGAGGAAGCATTCGAGTCGGGTAGCTACGACACCTTCATTGGCACTCCAACCTGGTTCGGCTTCGACGCCTTCGGCTACCTAGAGGGTCAGGCACAGGGCGACCTGACCTCCTACGGCGCAATCTTCGACCCGGCCAACGCCGGTCGCGCCACCCTCCTCAACGAACCCATCACCTCAGTGATGAAGGTGGCAACCTACCTGGAAGGCACAGGACAAGCGGAGTTCGAGGGCGCGCTCAATAACCTCACGAGAGAAGATCTCGCGATCTGCTTCGACTTCTTGAATGAGCTGAAGCAGGCCGGGCAGTTCCGTCTCTTCTGGAGCGACTTCGGGCAACTCGTCGATCTCCTCGTCGCTGGCGAGATCTGGGTCGGCGATTTCTGGGCCAGCGCCTGTGCCGCCGCGGTGGCCAGCGGCGCACCCGCCGTCTTTGTCAACGACCCCGCCGAGGGGAGCAACGGTTGGATCCAGGGAGCGGACATTTCCGCGGCAACCGAGCACTATCCCGAGGTGACGACCTTCATCAACTGGTACCTCGAAAGCGGGGTTCCAGGCGCGATCCTCGGCGTGCAGGGCTACTACTCGCCGCGCCCGGACCGGGTCGAGCCGATCCTCTCCGAGCAGTCGACGACGGTGGAGGGCATCTCCGACTGGGACTACTGGTATGAAGGCGCCGTGCCGGAAGAGCGTCCCGCGCTGAGCGAGCGCCTCAATCACATCGCCGACTGGCAGGCGTACCCGGACGAGTTCGAGGAGTATTCGCGGCTGTGGACGGCGTTCACGTCGGCGTAAGGTGTCGGGGTGACAGGGTGCTGAGTGCTGGATTGTGAGTATTCCTTCTCTTCCCCACTCCTTCGATTCCCATGACCCGGTCACCGTTTTACCCGATGCCATAGGGAGGGCGGATGCAGACGGCAGTATCCACTGAAGGAGCACGGCCGATCAGTGCAGTGGCTACGGTGCGGCCAGAGGGTGAGATCGACCGGCTTATTGCCCGCAACCGGTCTCGCACTGCCTGGCTGCTCCTGTTGCCAGCGCTGGCCGTCATTCTCATCGCCGCCGTCGCGCCGCTGGTGACCATCGTCTGGGTGAGCTTCTGGCGACTGGACGGGCTGAATCTGGTCCGCACCATCGACACAGAAGCGTGGCGGTCAGTGCTGCGTGATCCGACGTTCTACCGGCTCGCCTTGTCAACCCTGCAGACGGTGGTCATCGTCCTCGTTCTCGTCGGCGTGCTCGGGTTGACCGCTGGCTACTTCCTGGCCCGCTTTGTCACGAACCGTAAGCTCCAGGCGCTGCTGCTCATGCTCGCGATCCTGCCGTTCTGGACGAGCTACCTGATCCGGATCATTACCTGGCAGCCCCTCTTCGGGAACAGCGGGGTCATCAACTTCATCCTGGGCAAAGCTGGTTTGCCCCAGATGGAGCTATTCCTGTTCAACCAGCGGGCCATGATCTTCGCCATGACGTCACTTTATGTCGTCTTCGTCGTCGGTCCGGTTTTCTGGGCGCTATCGCGGATCGACCCGGAGGTCATCGCCGCCTCGCGCTCCTTGGGCGCCAGTGCCTGGACCACGTTCCGCACCGTCGAGCTCCCGCTGGCACGAGGGGGGCTGGTGGTCGGCCTCTTCTTCGCCTCGATCTTCCTGTTCGGCGACTACGCTACGGGCCGCCTCATTGGAGGCGGCACCAACCCCATGCTCTCCGATGCGATCTCGCAGTACGCGGGATCGGGTCAGTGGCCGGTGGCGGCCACTCTAGCCGTGGTGCTCTTCGGGATCGCCATCCTCGTGTTGGCGATCTTCATGCGGGTCTACGACCTGCGCAAGGAACTGTAGGGAGTCACTCAGTGCAGCTCAGTCGCGGGCAACGGATCTTCCGGGTTGTCGGGGGCGTCGTCTTCGCCCTGATTCTAATCATCCTCTATGCCCCCTTCCTCATCATGGGGATCCTTTCCTTCGCCGAACGGACGACGGCGGTCTTCCCGCCGAGTGACTTCTCGTTCATCTCCTATCAGAAGCTCTTTAATCCGAACGACTTCTCGCTCTACCGTATCCCCGGCGAACCGCTGGTTAACTACCTGCGCCCGATCAGTCTCTCGGTGACGCTGGCGCTCCTGACCTCGGTCATCGCCACCATCTGCGCCATGATGGCAGCGCTCGCCTTCCGCGAGCGCTTCCCGGGTCGCGGGGCGGTCTTCTATGCTCTCCTGCTCGGCATGGTGACGCCGGGGATCATCCTCGGTCTCGGGTTCCGCCTCTTCGCCGATCAGATCAGCCTGCCGACTGGCTGGCGCACCACGGGGTTGCTGACGCACATCGCCTGGACGATGCCCTTCGGGTTCATCGTCTTTCTCGTCTTCCTCAACCGCTTCGACCGCACGATCGAAGAAGCGGCGGCAGTGCTCGGCGCTAGTGCCTGGACCACCTTCCGCACAGTGACCCTGCCGGTGCTGGCGCCGGCTGTGCTCGCCTCGCTCCTGTTTGGGTTCACCCTCTCCTTCGACGAAATCCAGCGCTCGTCCCTCGTTCTAGGAAGGGACCAGACCCTGCCGATCGCCATCATCGGCGCGACAACGGTCCGCATCACGCCGGTGCTCTATGCACTCGGTTCGTTGATCGCGCTTGTCTCCTTTGCGCTGGTCGCGTTCTATCTGCTGTTCTTCGAGCGCGAACGCCGCCGCTTTTACGGTACGACTGTCATCGAGGACGAGGAGGAGACGGACATGGATGCGGCTTCCGGTCCCGGCAACGTGGAGGGAACTCCGGCGTGACCTATCGTATCTCTGTCGACACCGGGGGTACCTTCACCGATGTGGTCGTGGCCGACGCGGAGGGGAAGTTACGCATCAGCAAGGCGCTGACGACGCCGCGTCGCGCGTTCGAGGGGATCAACACCGCGCTCGCGGATGTCTCCTCGACTCTCGGGCTATCAGTCCGCGATCTCCTCTCGCTGAGCGAGTCGTTCACCTACGGCACGACCCGCGCGACGAACGCGATCGTCGAGGGGAAGACGGCACGCACGGCATTTTTCACCACCCACGGTTTCCCGGATATTCTTCTGTTACGGGAAGGCGGCAAACTCGACCCTTTCCGGCAAATCCCGTATCCGCCACCCTACGTCCCCCGCTACCTCACATTCGAGATCGAGGAGCGAATCGATTCCGAAGGGGATGTCTTCATCCCCCTCAATGAAGGGAGTGTGCGCGCCGCTCTCGAGCGCTGCCGAGATCTGGAGGTGCAGGCCATCGGGGTCAGCCTCCTCTGGTCGATCGTCAATCCCGCTCACGAACTGCGCGTCGGCGAGTTGATCGCGGACGTGTTGCCGGATGTGCCCTTCACGCTCTCCCATCAGCTCAACCCGATCGTGCGCGAGTACCGGCGCACCTCGTCATGTGTGATCGACGCTTCCCTCAAGCCGCTGATGCAGGAGCACCTCTCGTCCCTCGACGCGGATTTGCGCGCCGCGGGTTTCAAGGGGCATCTCTTCATCGCCACCTCATTCGGTGGTTCGTGGCGACCGGAGGAAGTCATCGAGCGGCCGATCTACTCGGTCGGATCTGGGCCCTCGATGGCTCCCGTTGCGGCCCTCTCCTACACGGTTGCCGAGCGGTCGACAGATGAGCACAGCGAGGATTTCCTCGTCTGCGACACGGGGGGCACCACCTTTGATGTTGGGCTCGTTAGCGGCGGCCAGATCAACTACACCGCCGAGACGTGGCTCGGCGGTCGCTGGATCGGGCATATCACCGGTATCCGCTCCGTCGACGTCAAGAGCATCGGCGCTGGTGGCGGGTCGATCGCCTGGCTCGATCCGGGCGGTCTGCTCCGCGTCGGCCCGCAGAGTGCCGGGGCCGATCCCGGACCGGCCTGCTACGGGCGCGGCGGCACGCTGCCGACGGTCACGGACAGCGCAGTCGTCCTCGGCTACATTGACCCAGGCTACTTCCTGGGCGGGCGGCTCTCGCTCGACGTCGACGCCGCCCGGCGTGCGCTCGCGGAGCACATCGCGGCGCCGCTGGGCTGGTCGGTCGAGGATGCGGCATCGGCGGTGCTGGTCATCGCCACCGAAAACATCGTCGGCGCGATCCGCGAAATCACCATCTCGCAGGGGATCGACCCGCGTGAGGTGACCATCGTGGCCGGTGGCGGCGCCTCCGGTCTCAATATCGTGCCGATCGCGCGCGAGCTCGGGTGTACGCGGGTCATGCTGCCGAGCACAGCCGGCGCGCTGAGCGCCTGCGGAGCGATGTACGCCGACATCATCTCGGAGTTCTCGGTCAGCCGCTACGTCGAGACCCGCGGGCTCGACTTCGATGCGGTCAACGAGGCGTTAGCCTCGGTCGAGGCTCGCGCTAAAGCGTTCCTGCAAGGCCTGGAGGATATCGACCCTCTCTCGACCCGCATCGAGTTCCTGGTGGCCGCTCGGTACCGGCAGCAGGTATGGGAGTTGGATATCCCACTGGCCGGCTCGCGGCTTGAGAGCGAGGCGGACGTCCGCGTATTGGAGCAGACCTTCCACGACACGCACCGTCGCGTTTTTGCCGTCGACGAGCCGGGGCAGTACCTCGAGTGCCTCGTCTGGAAGTCGCGGGCGACAGCCGTCACGGCAAAGCCCTCAGTCAGCGCTCGCACGCGCGAGAGTGCCGACGGCGATATGGTGAAACACGCACCCGCGTTCTTTCGTAACGTTGGTCTGACGGAGACGCCGATGTATAGCGGCGTGCTCCTGACCCCCGGAATGTGTGTCGATGGCCCGGCCATCATCCGCGAACCGACGACCACCGTCGTCGTCTATCCGGGATCGACGGCAACCGTCACACCACTCGGCAACTACCTGTTAGAGATCGGGCCGGAGCCGGCGGATGTAGCCGCCGCCGGTATCCGCGAAGAGGTGGCCGCGTCATGAGTCTCGATCCGGTCCTGCTCGCCGTCATCGCCAATCGGCTCGACACCATCGTGCGCGAGATGGAAAACACGCTGCTGCGCACGGGGCGCTCGGCGGTGCTCAACATGGCGCGCGACTTCTCGTGCGCGCTGATCACCGGCGACAACCGGCTGCTTGCCTCCGCCGAGGGGCTGCCGGTGCATGTCATTGGCATGGAGTTCCTGGCCGAAGCCGTCACCGAATTGCATGACGACATTCGGGAGGGCGACGCTTTCCTTCACAACGATCCGTACCTCGGCAACACCCATCCGGCCGACCACGTCATCCTCGTTCCAGTTTTCGTCGATGGTGTACACATCTTCACCGCCGCCGCCAAGGCGCATCAGGCCGATTGCGGCAACGCCAACCCGACCACTTACATGCCCTTCGCGCGCGACATCTATGAGGAAGGCGGGCTGATCTTCCCGGCAGTTCGGGTGCAACGTGATAACGAGGACATCGCGGACGTCATCCGCATGTGCAGGCGCCGGATTCGAGTACCTGACCAGTGGTACGGCGACTACCTGGCCATGGTCGGCGCCGCCCGCATCGGCGAGACTCGGCTCAAGGAGCTCGTGGCCAAGTACGGGTTGGACACGATCAAGCAGTTCATCGAGGAGTGGTTTGACTACTCCGAGCGCCGCGTGGCCCACGTCATCTCGCAGATGCCGAAGGGGACGATCGTCGGGCACGGCAGACACGACCCGTTTGGCCCGCTGCCGGACGGGATCCCCATCAACGTCAAGGTGAGCATCGACCCGGCCGCCGGAATGATCGATATCGACCTCACCGACAACATTGACTGCGTGCCGGCCGGGGTCAATGAATCACGCACCTGTGCCATGAATAACGTCATGACCGGGGTCTTCAACAGCATCGATCCCGACATCCCCCACAATGCCGGGACCTTCCGCCGCATCACTGTTCGCTTGCGGGAGAACTGCGTAGTTGGCATCCCACGCTTTCCCCACTCCTGCTCGGTCGCTACCACTAACGTCGGGGAGCGGCTCGTGGTGACCACGCAAAAGGCGTTCGCCGATGCCTGGGATGGCTATGGGCTCGCTGAAGGGGCGTGTGGTATTGGTCCAGGGTACGCCGTCGTCTCTGGCATCGACTGGCGCAAAAATAACGAACCCTATGTCAATCAGAAATTCCTCGGCTCGCAGGGTGGGCCCGCCGGACCGGAGATCGACGGATGGATCACCTATGGCAACTCGGTCACCAACGGGCTGATGTTCCGCGACAGTGTTGAGATCGACGAGCAGAAGTACCCGATTCGGGTAACCGAAATTCGCGTCCGTCCCGACTCGGAGGGAAGCGGACGGCGACGCGGTGCGCCCGGCTTCCGCGTCGCCTACGGCCCGAAGCACGACGAGATGCGGGCATTTTATGTGACGGACGGCTGTCACTTTCCACCACGCGGGGTACGGGGCGGTGGCGACGCCGCGGCGTCCCTCCCCTTTAAGGTGACGGCGGATGGGCAGGAAGACGGATTACCGCCGATCGCGTCGACCGATCTTCAGGCTGGCGAGTTGCTGCTTCACCTGCTGAGCGGCGGCGGCGGCTACGGCGATCCCCTCGAGCGCGAAGTCGAGCGCGTGCGTGACGACGTGCTGAGTGAATTTGTCACCTTCGAACGCGCCCGTGATGTCTACGGTGTGGTTTTCGCCAACACCGAGCTGAGCGACGCGCTCGCGGTCGATGTAGAGGCGACGGAGCGGCACCGGGAAAGCCTGCGCGCGATGCGAGGGAACACCAGTCCCGCGAACGCGTGATTCTCAAGAATCGAGGGGGCGAGATGCGCAGCTACCTCAACCTGGATCTCTCTGGACGGACCTCGGTCGTAACTGGTGCAAGCTCTGGCATTGGTCGCGCCGTTGCCGAAGCAATGGCCGAGGCCGGGGCCAACCTAGTGCTCATCGGCCGTGACGAGGCTCGGTTGCAGGAGACGTGCGCGGCGATCCAAGAGGGCGGTGGCGCGGCCGCGGCGGGCGGAGATGTGATGTCCGCCGACGAAGCGGCCAGCACGAGGGTCGTGCCCGCGATCAAGCGCTTTGGC
>JAHWJF010000503.1 GCA_019348515.1 Chloroflexota bacterium
GATCAGCGTGTAGTAGCCGTTTGTTCCACGGGCCTCCGCATGCATCACGTCCATTTCCTCCCACATGACGACTCCGACTCGAGGCTGGAATCGTATCAGCGCCGGCACCCAGTTCGCTGTGCGGAAATCCGTGACTTGCGATATGCTGCGGCTCCATCTCAACCGCGTCCATCACTGCCCGGAGACTGGTCCGAGCACGTGTGATGTGGTTGATTTCAAGAAAGGAGACATGGAGCGTGGACCAATCGCAGCGCAAGTTCACGAACCGGCGGCATCTGCTCAAAGGAGGCGCGGCTCTCTCCGGAGCGGCGGTCGTTGCCGCCGGGCTTTCGCCGCACCCGGCTCTGGCGCAGGAGGCGGCTCAGAGCCGCCTGCAGCAAGTGATCGATCGCGGCAGGCTTGTCGTTGGCACCGGCTCGACCAACCCACCATGGCACTATGAGGACGCCGATGGCCAGCTGGTGGGATTCGACATTGAGATGGCCAAGCTCCTGGCGCGCGGCCTCTTCGGCCTGACAGATGAGCAGCTTGCGAACCGGGACGAGTGGTCGCAGCGACTGGAGCTCGTCGTCGAAGCGTCAGACGCCCGCATCCCGAACCTCCTCTCCGACAAGATCGACATCGTCTGCCAGTTCATGACCGTCACCCCACAGCGGGCACTGCAGGTCGAGTTCACCATTCCCTACTACCGCGAGGCGGTGACACTGCTCTTCAGGGCCGACTCGCCGTACACGGGGACGGCCGATATCACCGGCCAAGGGGCGAACATTGCGATCCTGGAGAATCCGACCGCGGTCTCCATGGTCCAGAATGGCGTGGCCGATGCTGAGGTCTCGACCTTCGACTCCGTCGCCAACTCGGTCCTGGCGCTCGACTCCGGACGTGTCGACGCGACCGCCATTGACCTTTCGACGGCCCAGTACTTGACCACTCAATCACCTGACACGTACAAGATCGGTATCGACTCGTGGCAGCCGCAGACCTACGCCTTCGCGGTCAAGCCCGGAGATCAGCGCTGGTTGAACTGGGTGAACGCCACGCTCCATGAGTACCTGGCCGGTCTGGACTTCGGCTATTACCAGGCGGCATTCTCGGAACACTTCGGCGTCGAACTCGAGCCACCGCCGGCCGGGTTCCCGATCGAGTACAGGTAGTTCGCTATGGCGGCGGCCGGGGGGTCACGGCGCCCTGGCCGCCCGAGCGCTTGGCGTGCCTTGCTCTTGACGAGGAGCGCCCACGGATGCGTGTGTGTTTGGTCTCAACTGGGACGTCATTTGGCGCCATCGTGACGAATTCCTGGGTGGACTCGCTCTTGGCCTGAAATTGGCCGTGATCGGGCTCACCCTCGCCTGCGTTATTGGGCTTCTGGTTGCCTTTGCCCGGACCTCTCGCCATCGCTGGTTAAGCGGTATTGCAGGGGCGTATGTCGAGTTCATCCGCAATATTCCGCTGCTCTTGATCCTCTTTTTTCTCTATTTCGGTGTTCCGATGTGGGCGTATTCGGCGGTTCCCCGCGGTGTTGCCGATATCCTGGTGATGGATGGTGAAAACACCACAATCGTCGGGCTCGCGATCTACGGTGGAGCCTATCTCGCCGAGGTTTTTCGCGCCGGCATTCTGAGCGTGAGCCGTGGCTTTGTCGAGGCGGGTCGCTCCCTTGGCCTGAACGGCGCGCAGATCGCTCGCTACGTCACGTTGCCAATCATGTTTCGGACCGTCCTCCCTTCGCTCGGCAACACGTTCATCTCCCTCTTCAAGGACACCTCGCTTGCCATGGCCATCGCCGTCCCGGAGCTGACGTTCGTTACCCGCAAGCTGGTCACCGATACCTTCCAGTACATCCAGGCATGGGCGACCGCGGGAGCGCTCTATTTCGTCACGACGTACGCGATCGCCGCGCTGCTCCGCTTCCTCGAGCGGCGTATTCGTTGGACGGTGTGAGGGAGACGCGCCGATGGAGACGGTAATCGAGGAGCTCCCCCTACTCGGGCAGGGCGTTGTCGTCACGGTGCAGATTTCCGTCCTCGTCATCGCCGCCGGATCGATCATCGGCATATTTGGCGGTCTTGGTCTGCTTTACGGTCCTCTCTGGCTCCGGGCGCTGCTACGTGGCTATGTCGACATCATTCGTGGGCTTCCGCTGCTCGTCACGATCTTCATCATCTTCTATGTGCCCCCGGCTCTCGATATCGAGGTTGGCGGATTCACGGCGGTTGTGGTGGCGCTCAGCCTGTTCGCTGGCGCGCACATTTCCGAGATCGTGCGCGGTACGGTTTCGTCGGTGTCCCGAGGCCAGAGCGACGCCGCGAGAGCACTCGGCCTCACGTTTTGGCCCCGCATCTGGTCTGTCATCCTGCCGCAGGCTCTACCGGCGATCATCCCGCCGTGGACGAACACGGCGATCGAGATGGTCAAAGGGAGCTCGC
>JAHWJF010000120.1 GCA_019348515.1 Chloroflexota bacterium
CATTTTTCGGAGATACGCCGTAACGGATTGCCCCCGGGATGAACGCTTGTATTCGTCGGGTGCGCACATGTAATGGATTTACTACGTTTTCATTACTTATGCGCACCGTCATTACTTGGGGGGAGTCATGAGACAGTTCGTCTCCAACGTTACGAGTAAAGGTCAGGTGACGATTCCTGCCGCTATCAGAAAGCACCTCGGGGTTGGCGCTCCCGATAAGATCACGTTCGTCGTCGAGGACGATGGCCATGTTGCCTTGCAGCCGGCCAAGTTCAGGCTGCGAGACCTTAGAGGTATCGTGCCAGCGATTCCCGGACGAACCACAAGTGATTTCGATGATCAGATCGAGGAAGCAATGGAGGACGAAGCGGCTCGCATCGTTGATGAGATGCGGGCGCGGTGATTTTCCTCGATGCCAACTACTTCCTTCGCTACTTGGTCGAACCGGATGGTCCTGGTAATGAGACAAGGCGGGACATCGCCGCAGCGCTTTTCGAAGCCATCGAATCCGGAGAGGAGGAGGCTACAACCTCTGACGCGGCGCTAGCGGAAGTCGCGTTCATCCTTGCCTCGAAGAGGCAATACAACCTGCCGGCCGCCGATGTCGCCGCCTATCTCTCACCTATTATCCGGTTGCCGGGTCTGAGACTGCCCCGTGGTCGAAAGAGGCTCTATCTACGCGCCCTGGAAATCTGGTCCGAGCACTCCAGCCTTGGCTTCGTAGATTCCCTTACAGCGGCATCGGTCGAACACTCTGCGCTGCGGTTGGCTACTTTTGACGCCGATTTTGACAACCTACCGAACATCCAGCGATGGCAACCGTCACGAGAGCGGTAATCGAAACCTGACGTACACTCAGGACAATGCTGGCAGCAGTGTAAATCTGAGTTACCCCGAATGACCCGCCAACCGCCTTCATCTCACACTGCGTTTTCATTCCAGGGCGTAGCAGGGTCGAATAATGCGCCCTAACGACTCGGGTTTGCCTCCACGCCCTGCTCCTCGCACCAGGCGACGTAGTCCGCTTCGATCTCGTCGGCCCAGGTAGAGACGTCGATCTGGCCGGAGGTGTAGATGCCGTCGGCGATGCGGCTCTTGCCGAAGACGTCCCGCTGCCGCACATCCTCCGACCGGGTGACGACGGCTTCGGCGAGGTGCGGCGGTATGAACGTGACACCCTCCCGCGCTCCGAGTACGACATCGCCTGGCATCACCGTGGCATTACCGATGCGGATGGGACCGTTCACCTCGGCGAGGGTCACATCGAGAATGGCGGAGGGGTGCACGCCGCGGCAGAAGACATTGAAATCGGGGAGCTGGTAGACCCGCTCCAGATCCCGGATCCCACCATCGACGACGAGCCCGGTCCCGGCGCGAGCCGCGATCGCGGTGCCGAGGTTGTCGCCGATGAACGTGCCGTCCTCGATCTTGCCGAAGAGATCGACAACGAGCACGTCGCCGGGACCCAGGGTATCGATGACCCAGGTATTCTGACCGCCGCTGCGGCCCTCGTCCGCGCCGACCCTCTCGACGACTTCCTGCAAATCCGGGCGCAACGGCACCATGCGTACCGTGACCGCCCGGCCGACGAGGACGCGATCGGGATGAAGATTGACCCAATTGCCCTCGAACTGGAAGTGGTAATCGTGCCCGCGTTCGACCACGCCCCACGCTTCATCGTTCGTCACGTGGCGCATACGCTCCAGGATCTCGTCCGGGACGCGGGGCCGGCCATCAGCGAATCGCTCGTGCGTGTTGAGCGGGGTAAGGGCGGCGACGCGATCAGGACTATTGAAGATCACTGGAGACTCCCTTCAGATCAGACCTCAACCCGCGGCGAACCGTCTGCTCCTGGAGCGGTGCGCTCCTCATGTCTTTCGAAATCGTGCGACGTAGCCGAGTTGGCTCCCCACTCGCTGCTCGAAATCAAATCCTGCTGCCATTGCCCGATCCCGGAGCACCGGGAAACGGACCAAGTGCGGATCGGGCTGACCCTCGCCAACGGCGAGGCGCCCTCCCGGTCTCACAACGCGGTGCAGCTCGCTCAGGGTCGCGTCCTTGTCGGGTACTTCTCCAAGCGTCGCGACGAGATAGGCTCCATCGAATATCGCATCGGGATAGGGTAATGCCTGCGCGTTCCCCTGAGTGGGGACGATAGCAAACTCCGATTGCACCAGCTCAGCCACTGTCCAGCCGGACAGTGGCAGTGACCATTGACGCAACCCTGCCATTACGTTTCGATCAGGAGGTCATCATCAGCAAAGCGGGCCACCGCGTCCAGATCGAGCTCGATGCCCAATCCGGGAAGATCAGGAATGGCAAGCATGCCATCGTCGTCGAGACGCCAGGGCGTGGCCACGATCTCGTCGACGTAGGGCGAGCCATCGATGTATTCCACGAGGTCGGTCTCCGGGAATGCGGAGGCCAGGTGCAGGTCCGCGGCCAACCCGACGGCGGTGTTCCAGCCGTGGGGAATAAAGCGCGCACCGTGCTCCTGGGCCATCCAAGCAATGCGCCGCTCTTCGGAGATACCGCCCACTTTCGTGACGTCTGGCTGCACGATGTCGAAGGCTCCAGCCTGCAACCAGGGTGCGAATGCCTGCCGCCGGGTCAGCACTTCGCCGCCGGCGATGGGCAATGGCGCCTGACGGCGCAGAATCACGAAATCATCGAGCGCATCCGGTTTCAAGGGCTCCTCGAACCAGGCCACGTCATACGATGCGAGCATGTCCGCCGTCCGCAACGCCCACTTCAGCCCGTTGGGCCAGAAGGCGTCGCTGCCACCGGCGTCGACCATGAGCATGGCGTTGGGACCAACGGCTTCACGCGCGGCACGAACGATCCGCTCGTCAAGATGATGGCTTTCACGGCCAAATGGCCCCCAACCGATCTTGAACGCCCGGAAGCCCCTCGCCGCGATCTGCCGCAGGTGCTCCGCGAGAGGCTCCGGCTGATCCATCAGGAGGGACGCGTACGGCCGCACTCGCTCTCGATAGCGGCCCCCCAGGAGACGGCCTACGGGCTGGCCTGCCGCTTGGCCGAGAATGTCCCAGAGGGCAATGTCGATACCACTGATCGTGTGGGTGAGGCTCCCGCCGCGTCCCAGCCAGAAGGTGTTCTGGTGCAGCTTCTCACTGACCCGCTC
Organism: Chloroflexota bacterium; assembly: GCA_019348515.1. Taxonomy (GTDB): domain Bacteria; phylum Chloroflexota; class Chloroflexia; order Thermomicrobiales; family UBA6265; genus JACCXM01. The sequence continues at coordinate 3,146 of JAHWJF010000120.1, forward strand.
CGGTTCCAGGGCGTTCTCGTCCCGGAACAGCGGCTCCATGACCGCGAGAGCCGCGCGCACCAGGTCGGCGTTGGTAAAGACGCTGCCAATGCCCGTAAGACCCTCATCGGTACGCACCACGATCAGGGTATGAACGGTGTACTCCGGCCGAAGCTCCTCGCTCCAGCCACCCTTCGGCGTCGCGCCAGCTAACCCTGTGGCATGAATATCACGGATGCGCACGTGTGCTCCCTGCACGACCCGGCTTCGTGCATAACGGTCAAATGGATCGGCTCGGCGTTCTCCACTTCTGCTCGCGCTACTATAGCGGCGGTCCGCGGGGTTACCGCTCGTCATCGTGCACCGGGGGAAAGGCGTATGAAACCACGATCGACTCTCGCTCAATCACTGCCGCGCTCGGGTATCCGCGAGGTCATGGACCTTGCCCGGCAGATGGATGACGTCATCGTCCTCGTCGTCGGCGAACCGAGTTTCAATACTCCCGGCCACATTATCGACGCCGCGGCCAAGGCAGCCCATGAGGGAACGACCAAGTACACGCCGAACGCGGGACTGCCCGGTATTCGCTCCGCGGTCGCCGAGCGCTACACGCGGAAGTTCGGACGTCAAGTGACACCGGGCGAAGTGCTGGTCACGGCGGGAGCGGTCAACGCTCTGGCGGCGATCGTCGCCGCGATTGCCGAGGAAGGCGACGAGATCCTCATCCCCGATCCAGGCTGGCCAAACTACGTCTCGATGATCGGGCTGGCGCGGTCGATTCCGGTAAGGTATCCGCTTCGTCCCGAAAACGGCTACTTACCGGACATTGCCGAGATCGAGGCGCGTATCACACCGCGCACGAAAGCGATCATCACCAACAATCCGTCGAACCCGACCGGGGCGGTCTTTCCCGAAGCGACCGTGCGGTCACTGGTGGACCTGGCAGGAAAGCACGATCTCTGGCTCATCTCGGACGAGGTTTACGAGGATCTTGTTTTCGAGGGCGAGCATGTGCCGGCGGCGCGGTTCGACCCAGAGCGAGTTATTTCGGTCTCCGGGGTCTCCAAGAGCTACGCGATGACCGGCTGGCGCATTGGCTGGGCGATCACCAACCCCGATTTGGTCGCTCTTTGCGGCAAGATCCAGGAGGCGCTCGTCTCCTGCCCGCCGGCCGTCTCCCAAGCGGCGGCCGAAGCGGCGGTGCGCGGGCCACAAGATGCGGTCGAGGAGATGCGGGTCGCGTATGAGCGCCGGAGGGATCTTGTCCGCGAGATCCTGGAACCGGTCGGGCTGCTGCCGACGATCCCCGCGGGGGCGTTCTACGCCATGGTCGACCTGCGTGGGGCCGGTATCGCCAGCCGTGACCTGTCGCGGATGCTCTTGGAGGAGGAGCGTGTGGCGGTGGCGCCGGGATCGACATTCGGCGACGTGGCCGAGGGCATGATCCGCGTCTCGCTGGCCACGGCGGATGACGATCTGGCCGAAGGCTGCCGGCGCATCGTCAGCTTCGCGGATCGGCACGGTGCGCTGCCAATGGCTCAGGCGGTAACAGTGGGGAACCGGGCGTAAGGCGGCGAGAAGTTTGGTGCGGGTGCGCCGAACCGAGCGAAAGGGAGAGGACGACGGATGATTCTGCTCACATTCCGGGAGGGCGGCGATCTACGGCTTGGGGTGCGGACAACCCGCGGCGTAATCGACGTGGCGGCCGCTCAGGAGGTGCTTGGCGGCGAAGGCGGCGTACCAGGCACGGTTGAGGCGCTGATCGCCGGCGGAGATGCCGCGCGTACGGCGCTCGGCGATCTCATCACTCGCGCCGAAGGAGCCGATGCCGGCGGCGCATCGTGGTTGAAGGACGAGAGCACGTTGGCCCTCGGACCGTCGGTGCCAGATCCCGGCAAGATCGTCTGCGTCGGTCTGAACTACCGGAAGCATGCCGAGGAAACGGGCGCGGCGATTCCCACCTCGCCGGTGCTCTTCTCGAAGTTCCTGAACACCGTCGCCGCGCCGGACGAGGATGTGTCGCTGACCGGAGCGGCCGAGCAGTACGACTATGAGGTCGAGTTGGCCGTTGTCATGGGCGCCACCGCGAAGAACGTCTCAGAAGGCGATGCCCTCAGCAGGGTCTTCGGGTACTCGACGGCGAATGACTTGAGCGCGCGCGACTTGCAAACGCGAACGAGCCAGTGGCTGCTCGGTAAGACGATGGATAAGTTCATGCCGATCGGACCGTATCTGGTGACCGCGGACGAGGTTCCCGATCCCCAGAGGCTCGCTATTCGCACCTGGCTGAATGGCGAGTTGCGGCAAGACTCGAACACCGACGACATGATCTTCCCGGTCTCGGAGATCATCGCCTACATCAGCCGCCACTTCACGCTCGAGCCAGGTGACGTGATCATCACAGGCACGCCAGAAGGGGTCATTCTGGGAATGGCCGAGAAGCGGTGGATGGTTCCCGGCGATGTGGTCGAAGTCGAGGTCGAGGGACTCGGGAAGCTGCGCAACCGTATGGTTGCCGGCTGAGGAACCTCCCGTCAGTCGTCATCACCGTCGTCGTCACCACCGCGAGCGCGTTGGGACTGAGCATCCCCGGGAGTGCTGGGTGTCACCCGCGCTCCCGGCGCCTCCAGCATCGCGTCCGCTAGCAGGATGTAGGGCGGCGCGTTGAAGTTTCCGCTGGGGCTCAGGTTGGCGACGGTGATCTCGTTTCGCCCCTGACGGAGAAGTTGGGCAGGAATTGTCACGTCGACCTCGGTCCACGCCGCATTTTCGCCATTGCCGACGCCATCCCAATTCAGGAATGGGCTGGGACCGCTGAAAACCTGTTGACCGTTCACCTCGATGGCGATCGGGTTCAGCGCGTCTAACTCATCGTCCAGACCCGTGATGGTCAGGGTGGCGGGGCCACTTGGCTCGGCGTCGAGCCGGAAGCGAATGGTCGCTCTCGGGTATTGGCTTGCGGCGCCGTAGATCGCCGACCAGGGGCGGCCATAGAACTGATTGTCCCCGCGAAAGAACGCACCGCGCCAGTCAGTGGCGGTGAAGGCCGCACCGGAGGGGGATGGCACGATGGGAACCAGCGTCGGCGTTGTCGAGACCGTCGAGGCTCCGACCGCTTGCGCCGAAATCTCGAGGGTGGCGTCAGCAAGCAGGACATAGGGAGGCGCATTGAAACTGGCGACTGGACTGAGATTGGCAAACGCGATCTCGTTCGGTCCCGCGCGCAGGAGGCCGGCAGGGATCGTGAAGGGGACGGTCGTCCAGGCGGCATTCGCGCCGGTCCCTACGCCATCCCAATTCAGGTACGGGCTTGGTCCGGAGAAGACTGGCTCGCCGTTGACCTCCAGGGCGACTGGGTTCAGCGCCGCCCATTCATCATCCAATCCGGTGATGCTGATAGTCGCCGCTCGACCAGGTGTCGCATCCAGCGTGAAGGTGAGCGCCGCTCGTGGAAAATCGCTCAGTGCGCCGTAGACCGCCACCCACGGGCGGCCGTACGCCTGGCTATCACCTCGGTAATAGCCGCCGCTCCAGTCCTCGGCGGTGAAGCTGATACGGACGTCGCGGGAGGGAGCCAGAGTCGGAACGGCCGGCAGCGGCGTTGGGCTCGGGGTTGCCGTTGGCAACGGCGTCGCGGTGGGAAGCGGCGTGGCCGTTGGCAGTGGGGTGGGGCTTGGGGTCGGCAACGCTGTCGGCAATGGTGCGGCGGTCGGAGTCGCTGTCGAACGCGTTGGCGCCATGGTCTCGACGATGATGACCGGGGCGGTCGCGGTCGGCAGTGCTGCCCTTTCTGGCTCCGGGGTTGCTGTTGGCAGCGCGGCTCGATTAGGCGCCGACGTTGCGGTCGGTGGAGTGCCGGGAGTCGGCGTCGGCTGAATGAGGATCACCCTCGGCGTCGGGGTTGCCGTCGCGGACGGTTGCCGTGCGAGTGCGAACGATACCGGGCCCGCGGCGCGCGCGGCCGAACCCTTATTCGACGCCTTGCTTTCAGCCCCGGGACCGACGCCGATCCCGAGGCCGATGACGAGCAATACCAGGACGATTCCAGCGGCGGCCACATGCCGGTGCACGTTCGTTTTCACAACGCTGGGCATTCTCTCGCAATCCTGGCGACCGGGGAACGGGAATGGAGCGATAAGGCCAACTGTCCCCGGTCACCGTGGCTCAACGCTCACTCAGGGCGCAGTGAAGATCTCGAGCTGGGTCGCGCTTCCCGGCAGCGTTTGCACCTGGGCCGTGATGAGCACCGGATCACCGACGCGCTCAACGAGCTCCATGGTGTATAGACCGGGGAGAACCCAGACGTAGTCCCCCTGTTCGAAAGGCGCCTGCCAGATCACGGTTCCAGCCAGATCCTTGACGATGTAGATCTCGCCAGCTCCCTGTGGGAACTTCAGCAGTGAACCTCGTACCCAGGTGGTGCGTCCTGCCTCGATATTGACCCGGATCGTGATCTCGCCTCCTGTCTCATACGTCCAGGATACGTCGTAGAAGCCAACGGTTAGCTCGACCCGATTGTCATTCGTCAGGGTGATCGCGTCGCGCGGATCCTGATCGCCGGTGGCCACGAAGGTGATTGTGGCCCTCGGGAATAGCCCGCCGATCTCTTCGATTTCGAGAAAGCCGTTCTGGACGACGACCTGAATCTCCTCGAGCACCGAGAAGAGCGCGTCGCTCAACTCGCGCGCGCTGGCGGCACGAAGGTTGAGCCCGCCGCCCCGCTCGGCGATGCAGTTGACGAGACGAGCCTGCTCTTCGGTGAGAGCAAACCCCACCACGTGCGTCGTCAGATTCGCGTCGCCGGTGCGGAGCGACTCCGCGACCGCGCATGGATCGCCCCCGCAGGTTTCCTCGCCGTCAGTGACGAGGAGGATGTGGTTCGCTACTCCTTCCGTCGGTTGAAAATCACCGCCGGCGCGTTGGAGGGAGAGCGCGATCGGGGTCCAGCCTATCGGCTGCGCGGCCGCGACTTGATCCCGAAGAGCCGGCTTATTGACACCCTGGATCGGGACGACGAGATCTGAGGACTGGCAGCTCACATCCCGCCCAGCCTCGGTGTTATCGCCGAGGTGGCCATAAATGCGGAACCCGACGTTGACCCCTTCCCGCTCGGGGAGGGCGTCGATAACGTCGTTCATCACCCGTTTGGCGGCTTGCATGCGTGTCTCGCCGCCACCAATCTCGCGGGCCATCGATCCGGAGAGGTCGAGGATGAGCTCCAGGTTGACCCTGCGAACGGCTTGATCGTCTTGCCCCGCTGGGGCTGCGGCGGCCGGGGGTGAACTAACGAGACCTAACACGCCGGTACTTGTCGCCGCCAGCACCAAGATCAGCAGGAGGATGAACTTGCGGTGCACCCAGCCCAG
>JAHWJF010000121.1:0-6024 GCA_019348515.1 Chloroflexota bacterium
CGAAATCGCCAGTTGGAAATGGTCCATCTACATCTCCTTCTTCGCACCCGAGACCGATGTCGTCTCGGACGCGACCCGTGCGGTGCCGATCGATCCGCCTGCTCCGGGCGGCTCTCGTCCGCTCCTGCTGGCGTGCAGCCACCGTATGCACCGGCAGCACCACTAAACAGGAGCAAGCCACACGATCGGGCACGCAATGGCTGAATGCGTGGATGATTGCGTGCACGCGGGCCGATCCCTAGAATCGAGCTGTCTCGGCACACGCGCTTACGCACGTTTCGGTGGGACCCCAGGACGAGAGACCCAATGACCGGCAACCACCGCTCGGATCTCTCGACCTTTGGCGAGCTACTCCGCCAACACCGCCTGGCTGCCGGACTGATTCAGGAGGAGCTGGCCGAAAGGGCTGGCTTAAGCGCCCGCGGGATCAGCGATCTTGAGCGCGGCGCCCGCAGCCATCCCCACCGCGAGACCGTGCAACTGTTGGCCGATGCACTCGGGCTGAGCGGGGCCGCACGATCCGCGTTTGTCCGGGCCGCCCCGCGCGCTATTGGCCGCGCTGCCGCTCGCCACGAGAGGACGGCTGCTCACTTCCCACTCCCATTGACCCCCCTGATCGGCCGGCACCAGGAATGGGAAGCGGTCAGTAGACTCCTCCGAGACAATGCAGTGCGGCTGGTCACGCTGACCGGGCCTGGTGGCGTGGGCAAGACGCGTCTGGCGCTGGCGGTGGCTGAGACGTTGGGCGACGCGTTCCCCAATGGGTTGATCTTTGTCGATCTGGCTCCTCAGCGTGATCCTGGCCTGCTGTTGCCCCATGTGGCGACGACGCTCGGGTTGCGGGAAACGGCCGGACGATCACTCACCGACGTCGTCCAAGACTTCCTGAGCGAGCGGGACGTGCTGCTGCTCCTGGACAACTTCGAGCATGTGCTCCAGGCCGCGCCGGTTGTTTCTGACTTGCTGGCGGCCGCGCCGCTAGTGAAGGTCCTGACCACCAGCCGCGCCCCGCTGCGCGTGCGAGGCGAGCGGGAGTACCCCGTGCCGGTGCTGCGTCTCCCGACGGCAAAGGACGCCCGCGACATCACCGGGCTCGCGGCGAATGAGGCCATCGCCTTCTTTGTCGATCGGGCCCAGGCGGTGCAGCCGAACTTTGCTCTGACGTCTGGCAACGCCGCGGCGGTGATCGAGATCTGTCAGCGCCTGGACGGGCTCCCGCTCGCGCTCGAACTAGCCGCGGCGCGGGTAAAATTTCTCCCTCCCTCAACGCTGCGGGCGCGCCTCGGCACGCGGCTCCCACTCCTGACCGGCGGAACGCGTGATGCCCCGGACCGGCAGCGGACACTTCGCGACACCATCGCCTGGAGCTATGACCTGCTCAGTCCGGAGGCGCGCATCCTCTTCCACCGACTGGGTGTCTTCGTCGGGGGATGGACTCTGGAGGCGGCGGAGGCCGTCGCCAATCTCGAGGGAGACCTCGACGTTCTGGAGGGGCTCTCTTCGCTGGCGGACTTGAGCCTGATCCACCTCGACGAGAGCGGCCCTGAACCGCGCTATGGGATGTTGGAAACGATCCGCGAATTCGCACAAGAGCGCCTCGTCACAAGCGGCGAAGAGGCGGCTGTTCGTGGGACACATGCGACCCATTTCCTCGGGCTGGCCGAACAGGCCAAGCCCCACCTGAATGGCGCCGAACAACGCGCCTGGCTGCGGCGGCTGGAGGAGGAGCACCCCAATTTCCGCGCGGCGCTCGATGTGCTTACCGCGAGCGACGACCCCGAAGCGCACCTGCGCCTCGCCGCCAGCCTCGGGCTCTTCTGGTGGATGCGCGCCCACTTGGCAGAGGGGCGTGCGCGCCTGGAACGGGCGTTGGCCCATGCCAATAGGCCGATACCAGATCGCGCCGACGCCCTAACGGCCATCGGCCGGATCGTCACCAGTCAGGGTGAGTTGGCCACTGGGGAGACCTGGCTGCGAGAAAGCGAAGCGCTGGCGCGTTCACTCGACGACCCAGCGCTTCGATGGCAAGCGCTCTTCGAGTGGGGGCAGGCGGTCGATTATGCGGGCGACGACGAGCGGGCCACTGCGCTCTACGAGGCAGCCCTCGCCGTGGCGCACGAACTGAACGATGCCCAGGCCGGCAGCGTCGTGCTGTGGGCTCTCAGCGAAGTTGCCTACGGGCGCGGTGATCTGGAGACCGCAGGGCGACTTAACGAGGAAACGAAAGGGCTGCTCCGCTCAGCTGGCGATGAGTTCATGCTGAGTTTGTGTCTCACCACCGAGGGTGGGGTGGCCCTCGGGTGCGGGGATCTACCACGCGCGATCGTCGCCTACCAGGAGGCACTCAAGCTGGCGCTTGGCATCGAAATGAATTGGGTCATCGCCAGCGCGCTGGCCGGATTCGCCGGCGTGACCGCGGCAGAAGGCAATCTCATTGCTGCCGCCCAGTTGCTTGGCGCCGCCGAAACCATGCGCGTGGCCAGCGACCAGGATCGCTTCGCGAACTATCACCATCAGGCCCAGACAATGCGGGTCGTGCGTGAGGCATTGGGCGAGCCTGCCTTCATCACTGAATGGGAGGCCGGCCGGGCTTTGTCGATTGACGAGGCGGTCAATCTCCCCCGAATCTTCGGCTTTTACCCGGAGCCCACTCGATGATCGCTGTCGATGAAGGGGGATGCCTGTGATGGACATCGACCCGCGCGGCATCGCCGCTCCGTCCTCAGGTTATCCGGGCGTGACGGCTCATGGCGCCAGGACCGCCTTCATGACCGAGCCGCTGGCCATATCCGCTAGCGCCCGGTTCGCCTCCTCGAGGGGGTAGCGGGTCACCAACCGGCCAAGGTCGAACCGCGCCGCGAGCTGCGGCAGGGTGTCCACGTAGCGCGCGTAGTGCGCCTCGGCGAAGGCCCAGGAGCCATAGACCTTGAGCTGCTTGCGGGTGATGACGTGGGGGTTGATCGGAGTTGCGCCCCGGTCGGTGTACTGCCCGAGCACCAGGTAGCGGCCGTTGCGGCGAACCAACTCGAACCCTTCCGGCACCGCGCTCGGCACGCCGGCGCACTCGAGGACAACGTCCGCCCCACGGCCGCGAGGCGTCGCGGCCAGCACCTGCCGCCGGCGCTCTTCCGGATCGGGGGTGGCGAAGATGTCGATGTGGACGTCGCCGACACCGATCGACCGCGCCAGGTCAAGGCGGCTCGCCGGCCCGCCGACGATGATCGTCCTGGCCGCGCCCGCCAACTGGGCGTACATGGCAGCCGCCAACCCGACCGGACCGCTCCCCTGGACGACGACCGTCTCGCCGACCCCAATGCCGACGATCTCCAGGACGCCGTGAACAGCGGTCGGCCCGGCGCAGCCGAGAGCGATCGCCTGCTCGGGGGAGATGCCCGCCGGCAGCTTGAAGACCGCCGACCCGGGCTGCAGGTAGATGAACTCCGCCCAACCGCCGGAGAGGCGCGGCCCTTCGTCGAACCGCTGGTTGATCCCATAGACCTTGCGGTTCTCGCAGAGGGTGCGCTCCTTCTCCACCACGCACCAGTAGCAGCGCCCGCAGGGGATGTTCGACGCCCAGGCGATGGCGTCCCCCTCCCGCAGCGGCTCGCCATTGAAGTCGGCCGTCACCCCCGGGCCGAGCTTCTCCACGCGGCCGACCGCTTCGTGGCCGAGGATCACCGGCGTCGGGATCGGCAGGTTGCCGTGGAAGAGGTGGACATCAGTGCCGCAGACACCCCCCAGGTCGACGCTGGCCACGAGTGCCCCCGGCTCCGGCTCGGGGACCGGCGCCGCCTCCAGCGTCAGCGGTTCGTTAAAGGCGCGGAGAACGGCTCCGCGTGCCATCGTTGACAACACGCACTCCTTTATTGCAATCACCCATCGCGCCTCACCGACCACTACGCAGGTGGACACGGGGAACTGGGAACTGCCGCAGTGGGCGCGACGCGGGCGACGCGGGCGTCGCCCCTACGGGCACCGTTGACGTGTCGCGCAATTCCATATGCTACTGAGCACCAACTCAAGGACGCTCGCCGAAGTACTCCGTGCCCGGTCGCACATACCGTCGGGCCACCTCGTCGTTGACCTCCAGCCCGATCCCCGGCGTGTCGGTCAGGACGACGTGGCCGTTCTGGATCACCGGTTGATCCTGGATCGTCAACTCCTCCCAGCCGGGATAGTCGATCCAGTGCCACTCCATGACCAGGAAGTTCGGGATCGAGGCGCAGACGTGGGCCGAGGCCATCGTCCCCAGCGGGCCGCAGACGTTGTGCGGCGCGAGCGGGACATAGTAGACCTCGGCCATGTTCGCGATCTTGCGGCACTCCGACAGGCCCCCGCACTTGGGGATGTCCGGCATGATGTAGTCGACCGCCTGCTGCTCCAGTAGGTCGCGGAATCCCCAGCGAAGATAGAGGTTCTCCCCCGCGCAGAGCGGTACCCGCGAGACGCGCTTGACCTCCCGCATCGCCGCCACATTTTCCGGCGGCACCGGCTCCTCCAGCCAGAGTAACCCGAACGGCTCCATCGCCCGCGCCACGGCGATTCCACTGGCGATGTCGTACCGGCCATGCATGTCGATCGCGAGGTCGACTGTAGGCCCGACCGCCTCCCGCACCGCTGCCACCCGCTCGACCATCCAATCGAGCTCGGCATTGGAGGCGTGCCAGTTCCAGCGATCGGTGCGGAAGCCGGCCCGCGTCTCGTCGACGGCGAACTTGAGCGCATCAAAGCCGAGGGCAACCACCTCCTGTGCCCGCTCCACGTAGGCCGCGGGCGAGAAATCCTTGCCGGCGTGGCTGTCGCAATAGAGGCGGACGGTGTCGCGGAACGTGCCGCCGAGGAGCTGGGAGACCGGCACGCCGAGCGCCTTGCCGGCCAGATCCCACAGCGCGATCTCGATCCCGGTCATCGCCGTGACCGTCGCCCCCGCCATCGCTCCGTCGAAAAGCTTGGCCCGGCGCATCTTCTCGAAGAGCATGTCGACGTTGAGCGGGCTCTCGCCGATGATCTCGTGCTTCAGCGCGTGAACCGTCTCCGGGCAGCCTTCGCCGCCGTGGATGCACTCGCCGTTGCCGATGACACCCTCGTCGGTGTAGATGCGGACGTAGGTCGAGTAGCCGTGCCCCTTGATCTCGGCGGTGCGGACGTCGGTGATCTTCATGCCTCGTCTTTCTCCGGACTGGCTGGTGGTGCGGTTCGCCCCGTCTCCGCCGTGTATTCCGCCGCCTTCTCGGGACTGGGCGGGTAGTAATCATGAATCGACCCACCGGCGGCGACCTTGCCGCGGATCCACATCTCCAGCAGTTCTTTCGCGGGACCGTGCGCGGCGATGTATTCCGCCAGGTCGAGCGGCATCGCCAGGGCGCCCTCATCGTCGGCCAGGATGACGTCCCCGGGCAGCACCTGGGCACCGCCCATGTCGATCGGCCGGTCGTAATCGACGGCGACCAGATCACGGCCGCTGTGGGAGGGATGGACCGTGGCGGCGAAGACCGGCAGCCCGACCTCTTTGATGAACGGCGCGTCGCGGACCGCGCCGTGGATGATGGCCGCCGCCGCGCCGCGCCCCAGGAGCCGGGCCGAGAGGATGTCGCCGATGATGCCCGCGGTCGGCACGCCAAGGGCGTCGACGCAAACGACGTCGCCGGGCTCGACCGACTCGATCAGAACGATCTCCGGGGAGACGCGGCGGGCCTCGGGATCATGCGGGCCCTCCGGACCGCGCCGCATCAGGTAGCGGCAGGTGCGGGACCGCCCCACCAGACGAGTTCCCAACCCCAGCTCCTGCAAAGGTCGCAGCCCGCGCATGTAGGCATTGCGCCAGCCGAGCGCGATGAGCAGTTGGCAGGCGGTGGCGGTGCTCACGCTGGCGAGGTCGTCGCGGATGGCGGCCAGCCGCGCCTCCTCGGTCGGTCCCCAGATGAGGCCGGACATGCCACCTCCTCTCCTTTCCCGCGTATCGCAGCGGGCATCCATGACTCATGGCTTGCAGGGTAGCATGTGGCCCTGCCTGCGCTGGCACCG
>JAHWJF010000121.1:6124-8470 GCA_019348515.1 Chloroflexota bacterium
CTCGACAGCATCCGTCAGCGTCTCGACCGGCTCGGGGTGCGTCTTTGACTTGGCCACGGTAGAGCAGGAGATCGCCGGCCTCGACGCGCAGAGCGCCGAACCGGGATTCTGGGACGACGCCCGCGTCGCCCAGGCGCACATGCGGCGTCTCGGTGAGATGCGGAACGAAGTTACCGAGTGGCGCCGGCTGCTGACCCAGACTGACGAACTCGTGGTGCTGGAGGAGCTGGCGGCGGACGACGAAGAGCTCGCCGCCGAGCTGGTGCGGGAAGGCGCCCGGCTCCAGGAGGACGTCGACCAGTTCGAGCTGGACTCGACCCTCTCCGGCCCCTACGACAGCTCCGACGCCATCCTCGTGGTCCACTCCGGCGAAGGCGGGGTCGATGCCCAGGACTGGGCGGAGATGCTCTCCCGCATGTATGTGCGCTGGGCGGAGCGCCGCGGGTTGAAGGCGGAGATCCTGGACACCTCCGACGGTGAGGAGGCGGGGATCAAGAACGCGACGATCGAGATTCGCGGGCCGCGCGCCTATGGCTACGCCAAGGCGGAGGCGGGGTCGCACCGCCTCGTGCGCCTTTCCCCATTCGATGCCGCGCACCGGCGCCACACAGCGTTTGCGCTGGTCGAGGTGCTGCCCGAGATCGAAGGCGACCACGAGATCACGGTCAACGATGACGACCTGCGCGTCGACACCTACCGCGCCTCCGGGGCGGGCGGCCAGCACGTCAACAAGACGTCGTCGGCCGTGAGGATCACCCACCTCCCGACGGGAATCGTCGTCACCTGCCAGAACGAACGCTCCCAGATCCAGAACCGCGAAAGCGCGATGAAGATCCTGCGCGCCCGCCTTCTGGAGCGGAAGATGAATGAAGAGGCGGACGAGCGGTCCCGCATCAAGGGGGAGCACACCGCCGCCGGGTTCGGCAACCGGATCCGGTCGTACGTGCTCCACCCCTACACACAGGTCACCGACCACCGCACCGAGGTCAGCGTCGGCGATACCCAGGCTGTGCTCGACGGCGCGATCGACCCGTTCATCGAGGCCTACCTGCATCAGCAGCTTTCCGAGGCAAGGACAAGCCCAACATGATCTCCATGATTCGTATCCTCCTCATGCTCGTGGTGCTTAGCAGCGCGGCGCCGATCATCGGCGTGCGCGCCCAGGAGACCACCGAGGTCAAGGGCGCGGCGCCGGCCGCCATTCCCGGACTTGCCGTTGTGGAAAACACGGCGACGGTCGAGTTTCCGGAAGGCATCACCTTCAACCTGGACGCGGAATCGACCGACCCCATCGTCAATGTGGAGTTGCTCTACCGCGCGCCGGGGCTGGAGACGCTCTCCGTCGAGCTGCCGCCCTTTGCCTCCGGATCGACCGAGCTCGACATCGAGCATCCGATCGACCTGCGCTCGGGAGAGCTGCCGCCCGGGATCGACGTGCAGTACCACTGGCGCATCACCGAGGACGACGGGGATGTTGTCGAGACCCCCGAGCAGTCACTCTCCTGGGTCGACGACCGCTATGACTGGACACCACTCAGCGGCCCGAACGTCACCGTCTACAGCTACGACGCGGACCCGGCGTTCCAGCAGGCGATCCTCGACTCGGCCGAGCGGACCGTCGGCAGCCTGGCGGAGTCGTACGGAGCCGAGCTGGAGCAGCCGGTGCGCGTCTGGGCCTACGCGGACAAGGACCATCTCTACGGCGCGCTCCCGCCGAACTCGGAGCCATGGATCGCCGGCGCCGCCTTCCCGGGGTTGCACGTGATCATGGCGGTGCTGCCACCCGGGGACTATGACGAAGTGGCACGGGTCGTCCCGCATGAGATCAGCCACCAAGTGCTGCACCAGGCCACCGACAATGCCTTCAACAGCCCCCCGCAATGGCTCGACGAGGGGCTGGCCGTCTATTGGCAAGAGAGTGGCCGCGACCGCTTCTACTCCTATGCGCTAGAGCTCGCCGCGAACGGCGAAGTGCCCCCGTTGCGAACCTTGAACGGCACGTTCCCTTACGATCGGGAGGGGGCCACGGCCGCCTACGCGTTCAGTCTCACGGCGGTGATGTACATCCTCGATACCTGGGGCGACGAGGGGATGTCCAAGCTGCTGGCGACCTTCCCGGAGGGCATCACGTACGAGGAGGCCGTGGAGCAGGGGTTGGGCATCAGCTTCGACGAACTCGACCGCCGCTGGCGGGAAGACCTCCTCGCGGACGCTCAGCAGCTCGGCGCGGCGGGGTCGACCCAGTTCGGCGGCGACGATCCCGCCGCGCCCTGGTCGACGATCGGCGAGGGACTCGCGCTCGCCTCGGGGACGGTGATCCTGGGGCTCGTGGTGCTGTTCGCGGTG
>JAHWJF010000122.1 GCA_019348515.1 Chloroflexota bacterium
ATGTGACCTCGACCACTTCCGAATCGACCTCGTTCGCCGGTTGGTCCTCTTCCAATATGGCAAACACGGTAATGAGCAGATCGCGCCCATCGTCGTCCGCTAGCTGATCGGGCACCTGATAAACAGCGGTCGATCGCTCACCCTGGAGCGCTAGGTCGATGGCCTGACGGAGGGGGCCGGCTAACGCCGGCATCACCCGGTGGATCAGATCTTCGCCGACGGCCGCAGTATTGATCCCAAGGAGACGTCGCCCTGAAACATTGATAGTCCGAATGTGATATGCGCGATCGACCGTGACAGTCCCGATCGATAACCGGTCCAGGAGACGCGTCGCCGGCAGGCTGGACGCTGGTTCGCGAGGGACTAATTGCCTGGGTCCACCAGAGGGAATCCGTGTCGTCTGGAACTGCGCACCCTGACGCGGCGGCGGTCTCGATAACGGTAACGTTCCGAGAATGCGATTGGTTGGCATGGGCACTGGCGTGCCGATGCGGCGGTAGATTCTCAACCGCGGCTGTTCCAGTGAAAAAAACTCCGGTAAGGGGCGGACCGTTTCCGCCTTCCCGAGCGCCAGGCACCCTCCTTGGCGCAGGGAATATGCGAAGAGTTGAAGCGCGCGTCGCTGCAATTCCGCGGTGAAATAGATCAAGACATTGCGACAGAGGACGAGGTCGATACGGGGAAACGGAGCTCGGTTTCCGAGATCGTGCTCGCCGAAGACCACGAGAGACCGGATCTGCTTGCGTACCTCGAACGCGCCATCAAGGGGGTCGAAATGTCTCTCGACGAGGTCCCGCGGCAGTCCTGCCACGGCTGCCGCCGAGTAGATACCACGCCGGGCAAACTCCACCGCGTCCGCCGCGATATCCGTGGCAAATATGCGGACCGGCAACTCCTCGCTCTCGTCCGCGAGGAGATCGGAAACGAGCATGGCGAGGGTGTAGGCTTCTTCACCCGTGGCACAACCGGCGGACCAGATGCGCAGCTCGCCCTGTTCCCGGGCTTCGCTGATTAGCGCCGGCAGCACGTGGTCGCGAAGATGGATGAACAGCTCGGGATCGCGAAAGAACTCGGTCACTTTGATGAGAAAGCTGGCGACCAAACGTTGCAGCTCTTCCGGGTGCCGTTCGATGTAGCGACGGTAATCCTGCAGCGCGGTGGCGCCAACCGCCGCCATACGCCGCTGCAGCCGGCGTGCGATAGTCGGCCGTTTGTAGGCGGAGAAATCGAGCCCGGTGCGCTCGCGCACCCGATCGAGGAATGCGCGGAGATCCGCATCGTCTTCTGAGGCTGGAATGATGTATGCACCGCTGACCAGATCCGAAAGGACTGGCCCGATCGCCTCGAGATCGGCGACGATATCGACCGATGACGGCGGGACAGCCAGCGGCATTCCGGGAAACGTTGCGGTTTCCGGATTCTGGACAACGACCGTCCCGCCGTGGGCTTTGACGGCCTGAGCGCCCACCGCACCGTCGTTTCCGGTACCGGTGAGGATGACGGCGATCAGGCCATCCCTGAAGACGTGGGCGGCGGTCTCCAGCAGGCGATCGACGGAGGGCTTCGGCGCGGGGTTGGCATTGGTCCCCACTGAGACGGCATGGTCATTGATCTCGACGTCGAGATCGGAAGCAATGACGTAGACGACGCCCGGATCCAGTTTTTCATATTCGGTGACCGTGCGGACAGGAAGCTCGCTTCTGCCGGCGAGGATCTGACCGAGGTGGCTTTCACGGCGGCGATCGAGATGTTGGGCAATGACAATCGGGGCCGGAAAATCTGTGGGAAGTGTCCCAACTAGGGTGATCAATGCATCGACGCCGCCCGCCGATGCACCGATGACGACGAGATGATCGAACCGTTCGCGGGTTGTCCCGGAAGGATCGTTCTGGTCCTCGGCGTCCGGCGCGTTAGGCATCTCGCTCTCTCACACCGGGAATGCTGGCAAGAATCGCGCCATCGGTTGCGACGGGGCGAGGTTCGTCTGAAGGGGCAAGCCAGGCCTGGCTGCCCTGGTTGACAGAGATGGCATGGTCAAGCCGCTGCAAAGCGGAGTTCTGTGTCGGAGCAGCAGGACGCGGACGGCGTCGCTATGATGATCCCGCACCCTGTCCGAGGCGCTCATGACTCACCAACTCGGCCAGTGGCTTGCGGCCCGCGGTCGCCGGGTTCGGGCGGTGATCTTTAGTGGTAGTCGGGTAGCCAAGAACGACGACCGAGCGCGCCGTCCGCTCCTCAGGGATACTCAGGATCTGCTTGGCCGCGCTCTGCTGTGCGTCGTCTCCGAACCAGGCGGTGCCGCCGCCGAGACCGAGCATTCGCGCGCCGATCAAGAGCCGCTCCGTGACGCGACCTTCGTCGAAAGCCTCGGACAGCGGGTTTTCGCCATTCAGAACGATGGCGATCGCCAACGGCGCATCGGCGACCCAATTGATCGGAGTCCGTAGCTGGCTGATCTTGCGGAGCTGCTCCCGATCCGTGACGACGATGAACTCCCAGGGTTGCGTGTTGCGCGAGCTGCCCGTCCAGCGCGCGATCTCGAGCAGTTCGTTCAAGACGCCTTCAGGGACGGGGTCTGGTTTGTAGAGCCGCGCCTGGCGGACATTGCGTATTTCCCGAGTGACTTCCCGTGGGTTGGCTACGGCCGCCATGAGTTGCTCCTCCTTTGCACTCGGGAGCTCCCTTTCAAACCCCTGGGGAGCGGGATCTCTCCATGCCAATGCCCGCGGCATTGTACCGGGTGCTCACACTGGCCATTTTGCCATTTGCCATCGCGGTTTTTCACCCCAGGATGGATTCTCCCGGATGCTGGGTGCGCCTGCATATCGCCGGCTATTCGTTTCGGACCGGGTGGAAATTGGACGGTTGGAGGATCGGTCCTGGCGTCACTGGCGACACGATCAGGCAACCGCGTCCCCGGATGTCGCCTCGGAACGGCGAAGCATGGGCGCCGGCGTGGAAAGACCGCCCGGCAAATCTCCGTTGCGGGAATCCGGCTGGGATCGCGGAACTAGCCTTTGCGGCCCTTGCGCCGTTTTTCCACCTTGCGTGGTTTCGGCGGTTTTGGCGCCTTTTGCGACCGAGTTGGTTCTGTCTCTGGCAGCTTGGGCGGAGGAGCATTCGTATCACGGTCAGTCATCGTCGTTCTCCTTTGCCGCGTACTTGCGGCATCAACGATCGCGTTGGTGGTCCCGAACGATTGCGACGGCTTCGGCGACGGAGGCCGCGCGCTGCCCCTCGGCAGGGTCGAGTCCCACGATGGCGCGGTGTGCGATCTGCACGGCTTCAGCGCTGCCTTCGTCGAGCTCCAGAGCGAACTGCTGACCGGGCCAGCCATCGTGCGCCTGCTCGAGCAATGCCTGCACTCGCTCCAGGAGACCCGGGGGCGCGGCACTATTGTGAGCCGCCGCGAGCTCGCGAGCGACAGTTTGCCATTCCTGGAGGGAAAGGACGATCCGGGGCATTCGGGTTCCTCCTGTTCAGGCGGTCGCGGTTCTGTGCGGGCGCTGGAGCCCGGGTTGCGCTCCTCGGTCCCGGTGAGGGTCAATTCTGGCGTCAGTCCGGATTGGGGAGCGGAGTGAGCGGATGTAGGAGGAGCCAGCATCCAATCCCGGAGCTGCCCATGTGCGACCTCGGCGAGCCACGAGGATGGGTTTGCCCGGATCGCTCCCATGGTCTCCTTCAGATCTTCTCGCCGCAACCCGCCTGGGCCGATCCAGGGTCGCTCGGCCGCATCCGGGATGCCACCTGGTGAGCAGCGGAAGACGACTACGCACCAGAACCGCGGTTGGTGCGGGTCCCGGACGGGGAGGATCCGGTGCAACAAGCCGTTGGCACGCACTTTGACCGTGAAGCCATACGCGTCGGCATTGCGCTCTTCGACGATTTCGATCTCGACGTCGTCAGCGTGTTCCATGGGAGCCCTTTTATTGCCTCGTGGCAGTTGGAGACAGATGGCGAACGCGAGGTGGAATGATCAGGAAGGTAGCGGATGAAATCGACGTGCGCCGCCGTTTCCAGGGTGACGTATCGGTGGATCGAAGCGATGGGTGTCGTGGAGTGCGGCGGATCATGGTCACCCTTCATCGCCCTTCACCCGCGGAGTTCCGCGGCAGCGGGCGCGTACGATGGTGACGATTCCGCCAGGGCGGCACTGATGCGCACCGATCGCTCGATCTCAACTCCACATCTGGAGGCGAGTGCCGGGGCAGCATACCACGCGGGCGGTGCTCCAGGAGCGACGAACGACTACCCATTGACTCCTTGATTAATGGCCCTATAGTGGAACGTGCGCACGGTCGAAAAGAGAGGCCCGCGTTCCGGCCCAGGGTTCTGGGTGCGGAAACCGACCCGGCCGGCGCGACGTCGTCACCGGCGGCGCGGCCGCGTCGCAGAGATTGGAAGGATGCCATGGACGGTTCCTCGTTCGACCGGCTAGTTCGACTCGTCACCGAGGAGGGTTCTCGTCGCGGCCTGCTCAAGTCGGCCTTCGCCGCCACCATTGCGGGAATCGGCGCCACAGCGCTGCTCAGCGCTGAGGAAGCCGGGGCCAAGTCGTGCAAGGCCAAGTGCAACAAGAAGAACGGCAACAAGAAGGCGCAGTGCAAGAAGAAGTGCGACAACGGTCAGAAGGTCAAGTGCAAATCGGAAAATGCGTCCTGCAGCAGTCCTGAAGGCCAAACCGGCGAGTGCTGTGCGTCGCAGAACCTCGTCTGCGATGTGCCCTTTGGCGCCAGCAACAGTGACACCAAGTGTTGTCCCGGTGCGGGTGCCTTCTGCACTCCGTCAGGCACCAGCGGGCCCAAGTGCTGCGTTGGCGAGGGTGGTGAGCGCGAATACGCGTGCCAAAACAACAGGTGCGTGCGAACCGTGTAGGTCCTTAAACCGCATGCGGCAACGCTCAGTCGAAGGGCGGGGGCCAAGACCCCCGCCCTCACGCGTTCTGGACCGGCCGTATGGATCAAAGATCAGTCTAAGCGGATTACGTCTAGGGTCTAGTACATCGAGTTAAGCGGCCCGCAATGAGGGCTCGCGGACCGCTATCGATACGTCGCCAGGCCCGGTCGATGTGAAAGCAGCCGGTGGCTTTACCGGTCTAGTCGACCCGAGTCATCGTCCCGACGGGTTATTGAGCCCTCGCTTGGTCGTGTTACCGATGATCCCCGTCAGGTCATCTCCTACACTCGATTGCCAACGCGCGGCGCCCCGCCTACGACCTCATCCCGGGCGTCAACCGGACCCCAGCCAAAGTAAGCCGCGATGAGGGCCGTACCGGCGTGTAACCAGACATCGTGGCTGAAGAGCGGGGTCAGCCCGAACATGGTGTGGAGATTGGCCGCGGGGATCAGCCCCATCACCGCCAGCACCGCGTAGACAATTGCCAGCCCCCGCGCATAGAGCCGAGCGCTGTCGAAGGCCCGATAGGCGGCGATCCCCAGCACCCCGACCAGCAGATGCACCAGATGGTGCACCACGTTGACCGGGAAGAGCCCGAGCAGGGCGCCGGAGCCGGTGTCAACCGCGAGGTCCGGATATTCCTGGCCCTGCACTAATCCCGGGATGAACCCGGCGATCCCGATGACCAGATAGACGATACCGACAATGAGGGCAAACCGGCGAGTCATCATCGCTCGTTCCTCCTGCCTCCCTGCTCCGGCTGACCGGGATCACGCCCTATTCACACGCGGTGAACCCCGCGGCAGCGAAAGCGGACCCACCCGTGACGTTGTGCGGCGGCCCATTCACGCCTGTTCACGCACCGTCCGTGCCAGGGGCGGAACGCAGTGCCTAGAGGCCGGCGCGATGACGACCCGGGGGACGCATCAACCTCCCTGTGCGGCGAAGGGAAGCTTGCCGCTGAGCATCAATCTGGCGATTGGGTCGCGGGTTGGGAATAGTGGAGCTTAGACCATCCTCTACGGCTGCGACGCGGCTGTGCATCTCGGCGCTACTGCGACGGAGGTCTGGGGAGGATGCTTTTTTATGGAAGTCCGAGTGCTTTGGCACGTATTTGGCATTATGGCGAACGCGGAAAACCATCGGTAGCGACCATGTGTTGTCGATCCTAGTGCTACGTGATAGAGGAGCCGAAATCCAGTGTCTGCCGCGGAACAATCACACGGCACAACTCGAAGGGATGCGCACCAACTCAACGTCGCCGATGAGACGATGGGGGATCAGCTCCAGCCGACGGTGGCTGTAGAGCTCATGTCGAGCCACGAATACGAACGGTTGCTTGCCGGAGAGACCGTCTCATGGAATCAGATCATGCGGGAGCACCCAATGCTCGGGACGATCACCGTCGCTCAGCTCGTCAATCTAGGCGTTGTCCAGGTCACGCCTGACTACGACCCTGGGACGGGAACCACCGATTTTCGGCTCTGCAAGCTCGACCCGAGGTCGCGCGATGGCCGCTCCCGTGTCAAACCGTGACGGGCCCGGAAGCCGGCAACGCTCAGCGGGTTCATGGCGAGCAACAGAAGGACCACGCCATGCGGGGAAACCGGAAGGCACTCCCGGCTCGTGGTCAGCCATCGCGGCTGAAGAGCGGTAGCGATCTCAAGGATTTCTAGGGGTCGAGTTCCAGATAGCGAGTGAGGAAGCTGAGGGTCAGCTGCCCAATGCGATCCCAGCCGAAGATATCGTGGCCCGCATCGGGAAACTCGACGTAGTCCACGTCGATCCCCGCCTTGCGCAGCACGGCGACCAGCCGTCGTGCGTGCTCGACCGGGACAACTGTGTCCTGAGCTCCATGGACGACGAGAAACGGTGCACTCTCTTCATCGACGTGAGACAGCGACGAGGCGTCCCGGTAGACATCGGGAATTTCCGTGAATGTCCCACCCAGGAAGGCTGCAGCGAACTCGAGGTCGCCAGGGTTGGATGATGGGATCGTTCCGTCCGTTGGGCCAGCGAGGTCGACGACGCAGGCGACCCGGCTCGAGTAGTCCGTGAGCTCTGGATCTGAATTGTCCCGGGTCTCGCGGACGCCGAGGTGAGCGGCAAGGCCGCCGCCCGCGGAGACGCCGTAGGCGGCGACTCGCTCCGGGTCGACGGCGTACGTAGCGGCATTCGCCCGCACCCAGCGCACGGCCCGCTGCACGTCATCCAACGGGGTGGGCCAGGCATTGCGGCGGTCGCTCTGGTGGAGGAGGCGATAATCGATGGAGAAGGCAACGTATCCGGCCTCGGCCAGGCGGCGTGCTGGCTCGACCATTGAGGCATCCGCCCGAGAACCACTCACAAATCCTCCGCCATGGATCAGTATCACCGCCGGTCTGAGAGTGGACCCAGGGCGTGGCTGGTAGACGTCGAGAAGGAGCGCCTCTCCACCTGGAAGCGCCTCGCCATAGCGGATACCCAATTCCGTCTGGATAGCGTCTCGCGGACTTGGTCGACCGGTTGCCCACCGGAGTATCGCAAGTAATGAGACGAAGGCCGCTGAAGCTATCACCGCGCGACGGGTGCTCATGATGCGGTTCTGAAATGGGATTCTCAACATCGTTCTTCGTGCGGAGCTCACGTCGTTTCAAGGGTGCCCACGAGGTCTTCGATAGGCATCACGCGCCGATCGCGGCGGTGCGATGGTGCGTCTGAGGCCGATATCTCTTCCCATGGATATCCGATGAAACGGCCGTCGGGGCGGGGTGCCCCGACGGCCGCAACCTGTTCCCCGGGCCCATCGTAACCAAGGATGAACGTCTACGACGTCGGCGTTGCCGCCGGTGTGGCCGCACCCGGTGCCTCGACCACAGGGGTGGAGCCAACGGCCACGACGGGAGTGGCCTCGGTGGCCGGGGTAGCCGCGCCCGCGGCGGTTGCCGCAATGGGCGTGGCCGACGGTCCGGCCAGCACCCCGGCGGTGGCGTTGAGAATCATCATCTGCAGCGTGCCGTTCTCGCTTTGGCCGATGGCGACGATGTCATAGACCATCCCCGGTTCGATCGGGACATCCAAGGCTTCGAGCAGCAGGGTATTGCTTCCACTCTCACGGAGCTGGAATGAGTAGCTTCCGGCATCAAAGACGACGTAGCCAGAATGGCTACGGAACGCAATCCCCTGGAACGGGGTTGGGCCGGCGGCGACTGCTACGTCAATGGCATCGAGGTCCGGCGAGGCGTGGACAACGCGGACACGACCCTGGTTCTCGGGCAACGCCCGCAGGTCGACCCCGGCTATCGTTGCCTGAAGATCGTCAGCGAGGCCGCTCACGATGATCTCAGCGGCACTGCCGGCCGCCAAGCCCTGAGTCATGTCGATGACTGCCTGATCGACGGGCCCACCGGCCGGTACGACACGGAGCTACTGTTCACCATTGGGAGCGGCAGTGAAGGTGGAGGCGGCGCCAAACTCGAGTCCTTCGGCGATCGGCGCTTCACCAATGTAAACGTCGACCGGTCCGGCGTCAGGCGCGGCATGAATCACCCGAAGGCAGCTGTCGGTCTGCTGGCCAATGCCCAGCGTC
>JAHWJF010000123.1 GCA_019348515.1 Chloroflexota bacterium
GCTCTTCCGATCTGACCTCGAGCGTTCTGGACCGGAACAGCATGCTCCATGCGTTTTCACCTGCATCGAGCGTCCGGGCCAGAAGATACAGCAGTGGCAGGAGCTCGAAGACCGCTACCAGAACGGCGGGCAGCAAGATCCAGAAGGGGGGCCGTTCACCCTGGCGCTTTGCTCCAGCATGCCAGCGACCATCGGTCAGGTTTTCTCTGGCGCTGCCGGGACGAGGCAGGGAAATGGATCGCGCCGCACGGGGCCGGAGCGTGAGCATCGATCTCCTTGGGTAAACAACGGTGCCAGGTCACGGTAGCACGAACGCGTGTGAAATCCGACCCGGTTGCTCAGATATCACCATAGCAAATGCTGGAACGCGCTCGGTCTGATGTCAAGCGCGGGGTGCATCGTATTGGTAGGTGCTCGGTACCGTCTCCGGTATGATCGGGCCGATTGAGACAGCACCGCGACGAGCCGTTGCTCCGGGGCTGGCACGCGGCTTGGTTGTCCGGAAGCTGTCAGTGTGATTTGCGGACTGACGAGGGTCAGAGCCGCTCAACCGGACACAGGGAGGATTCACGCATGAAGATCGGTGTTTTCACGGTGTTGTTCAGCCAGCGTCCGTTTGAGGAAGCGCTGGACTACGTCAAGGCCGCGGGCTGCGAGGCTGTCGAGGTCGGGGTCGGTGGGTATCCGGGGCCGGCACACGCCGACGCCGCCGCGCTTCTGGAGGACGATGCAGCGCGCAAGCGTTTTCACGATGCGGTCACCTCCCGCGGGCTGGAGATAAGCGCACTCTCCTGCCATGGCAACCCGCTCCATCCCCAGCGGGAGATCGCGGAGGCGCACGACCGTGACTACCGCAACGCCGTGCAGCTGGCGCAAATGCTCGAGGTGCCAACGGTCATCACCTTCTCCGGGTGCCCGGGGGGCGGACCGGAGGCCATGGAACCGAACTGGATCACTTGCCCCTGGCCGCCGAACTTCACCGAATCGCTCGCCTGGCAGTGGAAAGAGCGGGCGACACCCTACTGGTCGGAAGCGGCGACCTATGCCAGGGACCGCGGGGTGCGGGTCGCCATCGAGCTGCACCCGGGGTTCATTGCCTACCACACGGATTCGTTCAACCGGCTGCGCGAGATCGGAGGAGAGACGCTCGGCGTCAATTTCGATCCCTCGCACCTGTTCTGGCAGGGGATGGATCCGCTGGTTTGCGTGCGCGCCCTCGGCGACGCCATCTTCCACGTCCATGCCAAGGACACCTGGCTCGACGGGCCGAACATCGCCATCAATGGCGTCCTCGATACGAAGCCCTACACCGACGAAGTGCACCGCTCGTGGATCTTCCGCACGGTCGGTTATGGGCACGGCCAGGAGTTCTGGCGCTCGCTGATCAGCGAACTGCGTCTCGCCGGCTATGACGGGGTCATCTCCATCGAGCACGAGGACTCGCTGATGAGCGTCAATGAGGGTTTCACCAGCGCCGTCGAGTTCCTCAAGGACGTTGTCATCCGGGAGCCCGCCGCCCAGGCGTGGTGGACATAAGAACGGAGTCGGTCAGTCGGTGAGTCGGTAAGGAGGATGAAAAGTTGAGGTGTGAACTTCGCCGAGGACCGGAGCAGGATCGTGGCTGAACAAAGGCAGCCGGTAGCGCGCGGGTATCGTGACCTCATCGCATGGCAAAAGGCCATGACGCTGGTCAAGGAAACGTATCGCCTGACCGGCAGGTGGCCAGCTGAAGAGCGATTCGGTCTCACGCTGCAAGCACGACGAGCCGCAGTCTCAGTCCCCGCGAATATAGCAGAGGGTTCTGGTCGCACCGGCGCTCGCCACCTTCGGAACCATCTTTCGATTGCTCACGGGTCGCTCTGCGAGCTCGAGACGCACGTGCTGGTGGCCCGCGATCTCGGCTTTACAGGGATCCCCGAAACCGAGGCTCTGCTGGAGTGCAGCGAGGACGTTGGTCGACTTATCCGGGGTCTGCTGAAGAGTCTTCCCAGTGACTGAAGACGCGAAGGTACTCCGTACTTACCGACTCACCGACTCACCGACTTGCCGACTACAAGTGCAAAGGAGAACACCATGACTCAAATCGGCATTGGCCTCGTTGGTTATAAGTTCATGGGCCGGGCGCACTCGAACGCCTACCGCCAGGTCGCCCACTTCTTCGATGTCGATCCCCAGCCGCGAATGGTGGCCATCTGTGGCCGGGACGAGGCCGGGGTCCAGGAGGCCGCGCAGAACCTTGGCTGGGAGGGGTACGAGACGGACTATCACGCCCTCATCGCGCGGCCGGACGTTCAGCTCGTCGATGTTTCGACTCCGGGTGATACCCACCGGGATGTCGTACTCGCCGCGCTCGCCGCGGGTAAACACGTGATCTGCGAGAAGCCTCTGGCGAACAATCTCGCCGAAGCGCGCGAGATGCTGGAGGCGGCCAGGGAGTCGGGCGCCATCGCGGTGGTCAACTACAACTACCGCAAGGTGCCGGCCGTGCAGTTCGCCAAGAAGCTGATCGACGACGGGGCCATCGGGGAAGTGCGGCATTGGCGCGCCGTCTACCTCCAGGACTGGATCACCGACCCCAACTTCCCGCTCGTCTGGCGGCTGAAGAAGGAGCTCGCCGGTTCAGGCGCCCTGGGAGATATCGCGGCGCACATCACCGATCTCGGGCTCTACCTGGTGGGGCCGATATCGGAAGTCGTGGGGACGATGTCAACCTTCATCAAGGAGCGCCCCGTGGCTACGGAGTCCGGGGGTGGCGCGGGGCTGACCGCCGAGTCGGGCACGGAGATGGGCGAGGTCACGGTCGACGACTCGACGACATTCCTGGCGCGTTTCGAAAGTGGCGCCAGTGGCACGTTTGAGGCAACGCGGCTCGCACCGGGGCGTCGCAACTTCAACAGTTTCGAGGTGAACGGCTCGAGAGGGTCGATCGCCTTCAACCTCGAGCGCATGAACGAGCTTCAAGTCTATTTCGAGGACGATCCGGCGGGGCTTCAGGGATTTCGCACGATCAACGTGACCGAGGGCGTGCACCCGTATACCGCACACTGGTGGCCAGCAGGACACATCATCGGCTACGAGCACACCTTTATCCACGCGATCAATGACCTGCTCGAAGGTATCGGCAAGGGCGTCAACCCGGGGCCGACATTCGAGGAGGGATTCGCGGTGCAGGCCGTGCTCGACGCCGTGGAGCGAAGTGTCGAAAACCACGATTGGGTTGTTCCGGAGAAGTCGTAGGTGAGGTTGGAGCTTCTCTCCTTATAACGGAGTCCACGCGGTTCGCTCCGCGGCGCTTGAGAATCGGCTGGGACTCGCACCGAGATCGTTGCTCATCAGGGCTATCTGGCGCGGTGTGGCCGGCGTGCCAGCGCCTGATCCACCCGGTCGTTCTCGTCCGGGGTCAGCAGAGCGCGGGCGCCGTACGGGTCCGGGATGGCGGCGGACCAGATCCGCGCGTCGTCATCCAGCGCGATAGCTTCCCGCAACCGGGCCACATGCGCGGTGCGCAGCACCGAGCGCTCGAGCGCCACCCAATCGGGCTCCCCCGGCGCGCCCTGATCACCCAACGCGGCACGCGCCGCCGGGAGGAGCCGTGCCAATTGCGCGGTATCAGGGGGATCGGCGGCCGCGGCCGACCGGATCGCGTCAGCCAGTGAGATGCGATCGACCACCCCTCGCACCGCCGCCCAGTCGAGCACGTCGGGGAAGGGCGCGCCGGCCGTTTCAAACTCCGCCAGCGCAATAGCAACCTCGCGGTCCGGCCCCTCTCGTAAAGCGCGCTCGAGGCGACTCACCGCTGCCTCGCGCGTCGAAATGCGCAGGATCCGGCGGCTTTCGACCTCGGTAAGGTAGGTCTCCGCGCCTGGGGGCGCACTCGTCAGCAGGCCACGCAGTCCAACGCCGTCGCGTCGTCGCAGCGCCGCACGTACGTCCTCCGCCCACCGGATGCGGCTTCGGGCCAGGTCGAGTCGTGTTCTTGCGGCCGGTGGCAACGATCCTTCCTCTCGCCAGAGCGCCGGATCGACAGCGGCCGCAATCGCGACGTCGTCATCGCTGACAAGGGCCCGCTCGATTGTGGCCCACGCCAGTGCACGCTCGACAGCGCGAGCGTGGGTCGCCTCGAGACGGCCGAGGCAATCAAGCGTTCCCGAGCAGGCCAAGCTGGCCAGAGCGTGAAAGTCGCGGCGACCGACCGCGTCGCGCATAACCATCCGCGCGGCAATCCGCTGCCGCGCCGCTCGCACCGCTACTCGCGCCTCCGCCGACGGGGCGATACCCGCGCGTTCGGCCTCGGTCACGGCCGCCACCAGCCCATCGTCGTCCTTCCGGCGCAGCGCGCGTTCAATCGCCGCCGTTGCCTCACGCGATACCAATAGATGAACCGCCGCGGCATACGTCGCCGTTTCGGGCACGGTACGGGAGGTTTCCCAGAGTCCGACGGCCGTCGCGGTATCCCGCGCGGCAATGGCCGCGCCAAGCTCGCGCGCCGTGGCGCGGCGGCGTTCGCGTTCCGTGAGAGTCGTGGTATGTGAGGCGTCGGGATCGTGTTCGCCGCGCTCGCCGCGTCCGTCTCGCGCGGAGGCGCCCTGGCGCCACTCACTGCCCATATCATCAAAATCGGGGACCGGTTCGCGTCCGGGCAGCGGCATCTCGAGCGGCGTCCGGACCGGGCGTCCGCGTCCTGATCCTGGCGTCGCTAACCGGGGAAACCCTAGACCCTCCAGCCGCTCCGCCACTTCGGTCAGAGGCGGTGTCTCGTCCGGTGGAAAGTGGATCGCCCTACGGACGACGTCCAGCAAGGGGACCAGCATCTCGTCTTCCGCCTGGATTGCGTCGAGCGCGGCGAAGAGGGGAGCACGCGCTGGCCGGCGCAAATCGTCGGCGGACCAGAGGAGCGCTCCACCGTACTGGTCGGGCCGGTCACCCCATCGCTCCCGCAAATCGGGGTGTCGTGCCAGGACTCGTAGCGATGCCCAGATCACCAGCGCGGGGAAGCGGTCCCGCCTCGCCGGGTCTACGGGGGCGCCGCGCGGGTGGACATACGCCGGAGTCCCCTCTGACAATGCTGTATCGACGCCGAGTGATGGCCATGATGCGGTATCGAGGTCGACCAGTGCGATCGACCCGTCGGGACGCACCATGAGATTGTCAGCGGCGAGATCGCCGTGGACGAAACTCGCATCCTCCAACGAGGTCACCGTGGTCAGCCAGCCATCAGCGAGGAGCGCCAGGGGCTCACTCTGTCTCTCCCGGCAAAGACGATCCACGGTCTGCATCAGCGTGCGTCCCGGGACGCGCTCCATCACCACCATGGGAGCCATCACCTGGCGCAAGTCCGGGGCCGGTAGGACTATTCCATCCGCGACCCACAGAATGTCGCGTGGAAGTGGGCCACCGCCGGCACGCAGGCGTTCCAGGCGCGGATCCGCGCGAAGCGCGTGATATCGATGTGCGAGCAGGCTGTCCCGGCGGGAATCTTGCCGCAACAGGCAGCGGAGTGCCAGGATGCGTCCAATTGGGGTCCGCAGTTCGTAAACAACGGCGTCGTGGCCTACCGCGCGGAGCGGTCGGCCGGCATCGTTCATGCGAATAGTGCCGCCGCCGAGGCGGCGCACCGCTGGAACGGAACGTGCTGGCTGCATCATGGCCGCGTCGAGGTCGGAGACGATGGGCATCGGCATATCCTGGGCGTGAAACGCCATCTCAGGTGGCTGGCAGCCGATCTGAACGACGCCAGAGTGGTACAGTGCGTACGGACACTCGCCCCGGAGGGATTTCCGGCCGACACTTGGAGGGAGGGCCGGCGTGCCCACCGCCCCCGCCGCCAACGCGGGTCTCCAGCGCCCCCGAGTGTACATGCCAGCCGGCAGCCGAGGTCAGCCTTGCAAAGACGACGTGCTCCTGAAACCCTGGAAAGACCAATGCCGGATATGGCTCAGGCCGGCGGGGTGATCACCCCGGTCCGCCCGGATATACCCGGCGACGTTCGCTCTGGCCGGCCTTCGAGTCATGGCTCCGGCCCCGGCGAGCGAGAGACCCTCGCCGAGCACCTGGAGGAGATGGCGAGCACGCTGGACAGCGTCGACACGCGCGCTGCCGAACGGATGCGTAGCCTGGCCCGCGCGGTCGCCACCGACGAAGGGCGGCAGCGGTGGGCGGAAGTCGATCTGCGACGCGTCTTCAACACCGAGCGACTTGCCTATGCCCTGGCCCTGCAGCGTGAGGGCGGCTACGCGCACTCGACGATTGCCGGCGCCGACCGGCTGCGGAATGTCCTCGTCCTGATGCCGATTCTCCTCACCTGGTTTGCCCTGGCCGAGGCATCGCGAGCCTACGAGCGGTATCTCGCGCTCAGTCCGGACGAGGTCCGCCAGCCTTTCCTCCTGCTCTGGGAGCGCGGGTTCGGCGGCCATGCCAGCCCATTTGCGCCAAGCTTCTCGATGGTGGCGATGATCGACGCGTTCTTGATCGCAATCATCATTGGGTTGACCCTCTACTCCCATGGCCGGCGCGAGGCGCGCGAGGAGAAGATCGACAAGACCGCGGAGCGGTTCCAATCCGACATCGACAACGTGCTGGCCGAAGCCTCAGTCGTCCTGGCCGTCGACCGCGGCAGCCGCCCGGCGCTGCTGGCCCGCGGCATTGAGCGTCTGGTCGACCGCTTCGAGCAGAACTCCCAGGAGCTGCTGACCCGGTTGCGCGTTGAGCACGACCGACTCGAGCAGTTGGCGGGACGGCGGGAACGGGAATTCGCTGATTTCGGTGTTTTCGCCTCGGGGATGCGCGCCGGGGCCGAAGAGACGCATCGGCTTCTGGTTGAGTTGCGCCAGGTCTCCTCCGGGTTGTCAACCGCATTGGAAGACCTCACCTCAGAGGTGAGCTCGTCCGTGGACCAGGGCCGCACCCTGCTCAAGGCGGTTCAGGGCCTGGAGCAGCTCACGGTCGCTAACCTGCAGAGTGACCAGACACTGACGCGGCAGATCGCCTCCGCGGCCGAGGCGCTCGTCGAGGCCGCGGACAAGGGCATCGCCGGCGCCGATGCCGCGGCACAGGCCTCGCGGGTGGCTACCGAGGCCGTGCGTGGCATCGGGGCCATCGCTCAGGATCTGGCGACCAGTCAAACGCGGGTCGAGCATGCTGTCGCCGCCGAAGCCGAGGCCAACAGCCGTCTGGCCGAAGCCATGCGAGGTAATGCCGGCGGCATAGCGGCCAGCGCGCGGGCGCTGGGCGAGATCGAAGGTGGGCTGGGCGGGCTGCGCGACGAACTGCATCGCCTCGTCTCCAGCACCGTTGGACAGGCACAGACGCTGAGTAGTCTGCTCGAAGAACAGGCGTCGATCGCGACTGGTCTCTCGCAGGTGGCGCGCGATATCTCGACGATTTCGATGCGGACGGCCCAGCGGCAGGACGATGTGTCACGGGATGTAGGCACGCTGGTCGAGCGCCTCGATCGGGTCGTTCAGGGACTTGGCCGGAGCACGGGGATCGATGTCGAGGAGCCCGAACCGCAAGGCCGCCTGGACCCGGAGCGGCTTTGGCCGCGCCGGCGCTCCTAGGCGCGGCACCTCCGGTCCCGGTCGGTGAGGCGACGACGCAACAACACAGGTCAGCGAGACATGATCGCGCTCGGCGGCTGGATCTTTGCCGACCTACTGCTCGGCCTGGCAATGCTCTTTTTCACCGCCAACACGGTCGGTTCACCGGCGCCGACACCGACTCCGCAGCCGACGCCGAACCTGCTGGCCACATCCCGGGCCACCATCGCCTCCCTCGCCACCGAACAGGCCCTCTCCGCGGCAGATCTCGCCGCGCTCGATGCCGTCGCCACCGCCGAAGCGATCTCCGCGGCCCGGACCGCGGAAGCACTCAACGCCGCGATCGTGGCGCGAGACGAAGCCTTGGCGACGACCGAAGCGCAAGATGCCGCGGCCCAAGCGACCGCCCGGGCGCGGGATCGGGCGCTGGCGACGGAGGCGGCACGGTCGGAATCGGCGATCGCGACGGCCGAAGCGCGTGCCACCGAGGATGCGCTGCTCAATCAGCAGGCGACCGCGACCGCCGCCGCGCAGGCGACGCTGGCGGTTATGAGCGCGGATGAGCGCGCCACCGAGGCGGCTCAGGCCACAACGGCCGCGCTCGCGGCCGAGGCCACGCTGTCAGCGTATGCCACGGAGCAGGCCGCCAGCGACCAGAGTCTCGACCAGCTGGCGCGGGAGGCCGCGCAGGCCGCGGCGCTGGCGACAGAGGCGGCAATCTCCGCCCAGGCCACCATCGATGCTCTCGGGACGCGGGAGGCGGCGCAGGCGACTGAAGCGGCCAATGTTGCGGCGATCGCGACCGAGAACGCGGCCAGTGGCGCCAATGACCTGGCAACTGCTCAGGCCGCAGCGGCCGCGCGGGCCACGGAAGTCGCGGCGCTGCAGGCGCAGCAAGTGA
>JAHWJF010000124.1 GCA_019348515.1 Chloroflexota bacterium
GCGGCAGAAGCGGTCGTAACCGGGCGCCTGCTTGCGCGCAACCTGCTCTTCCCGCACGTACTGCAATCGCTCCGGGGTGCAGAAACAGCGATAGGCATGTCCGCTCTGGAGCAATCGGAGCGCGTGCTCGCGGTAGAGCGCGGTCCGTTCGCTCTGGCGATAGGGGCCGAGCGTGCCATCGACGTCCGGCCCTTCGTCCCACTCCAGACCAAACCAGCGCAGGATATCGATAATCCCCTGCTCGGCTCCTTCGACGTAGCGATTGCGGTCCGTGTCCTCGATACGGAGGACAAACGCGCCGTCGCATCCCTCGCGTCTCGCCTGCCCGTGCGCGAGCAGCCAGTTGAAGAGCGCGGTGCGGGCGCCGCCGACGTGGAGCAGCCCGGTCGGGCTCGGCGCAAATCGAACGCGGACGGGCCGCAATGAGTCAATGGTCATCAGAGACGATTTCCCCTGGTCAGTAATCGAGTCGTGGAGCCGGCGTAAGAACGGTCGATCGGCAGCGAGTATAGCGGGGTGGTCAGCCGGTCCCGCCGTTGGCCATGGGGCGCATCGTGGCGCAACGACGCGTTTTCTGTTTCGGCGGTAAGCGTCGGGTCAACTCCGGATGTAGCGAACACACGATCCGGAATCGTGCATGGCAATAGATTTTCTCCTCGAGTGATCCAGGCGCACCGGGTGTCCCGTATTGCTTCCTGAGACTGCTAAACCGGCGGATCCGGAACGCCGCGCTGGCAGCGCACGACGTTGACTTTCGAGAGGAGAACATTGTGAAGCTATTCCATGAACAACTGCTCGCCGAGATCGTGGACGAGCGACGGCGGATGTCACGCCGCGGCGTCCTCACCGGCTCGTTGAAGCTGGCCGGCGGGGCAGCGGTTGCGCTCTCACTGGCGGCTATTCCGGGCACTCAGAGTATCCGGCACGTGGTGGCAGCTCAGGAGATGACGAGCGACCTCGACGTGCTCAACTACGCGTTGACGCTCGAGCATCTCGAGTACAGCTTCTACCGGGATGGCATCGGGCTGTTCACCTTCGGCAACGACAGCCGTGGACAGTCGATCGACACCAATTTCGCCGCAATTCGAGACCACGAGGGCGCGCACGTCGAGACCCTGACAAGCGTCATCACCGAGCTGGGCGGCGAGCCAGTGGCTGAGGCAACCTACGACTTCGGCGACGCTTACACCGATCCCATGGCGTTCATCGCCACAGCTGCCGCGCTCGAGAACACGGGCGTCAGCGCCTATGACGGCGCCGGGCAGTACATCTCCGACCCTGAGCTGCTGACAGCGGCGGGTTCGATTGTCGCGGTCGAAGCGCGGCACGCGTCATATCTCAACCTGCTCACCGGCGTGCTGCCGTTCCCGGCGGCGTTCGAGACACCGCTGACGATGGACGAAGTGCTCGAGATCGCGGGCCCGTTCATCGTTTCGTAGTCCTTGGCTCGTAGAGCACCAGAAGATCACACCACGAGGCACCGGTCCGGCCCACGGTGGCCGCCACGCTACGCGATACGGAGAAGTACCAAGATGCAAGACCCAATGATGCTTGAGACGCCCGTCGACGTCCTCAACTACGCGCTCACGCTGGAGCACCTGGAGCATGCGTTCTACCGGGACGGTCTCCAGGAGTTCAGTGCCGACGATTTCGAGACCGCTGGGTATGCCGGCAATGTCTACGAGTGGTTCGGCATCATCCGCGACCACGAGATGGAGCACGTGAACGTCATCACCCAGGTGATTAACGACCTTGGTGGTGAGCCGGTCGCGGAAGCGACCTACGACTTCGGGTACACCGACCTGGCCGGGTTCATTGGCGTTGCCCAGGTTCTCGAAAACACCGGAGTGAGCGCCTACCAGGGAGCGGCGCAGTTTCTGATCGACGAGGATGAGCTACTGACAGCGGCGCTGACCATCCACGGGGTGGAAGCGCGTCACGCGGCGTACCTGAATGGGCTGCAAGGCGAGTCTCCCTTCCCGGATGCGGTCAACCCGACGCTGACCCCGGACGAAGTGCTCGCCGCAGCGGGTCCGTTCATCATTTCGTAGGAAGAATCGCTGGCAGAATCAGGATTCCCCTGCCTTACAACGACGGCGCCGTCTTGAAGACGGCGCCGTCGCTATGCGTTGTCATCGACTTACTGGACCGCACTACCGGATTGCGAGGAATCCCGGCTTCTCCGCAATGTCCGGCGGCTCGCGGATGAACCTGGCATCGATCTCACCGGTCCGGAACTGATTGAACGATGACGAAAGTTGAGCTGAGAACCGGGCGACCCGGCTCCCGGTGAACCCCGCGATAGTGATCAGGCCGCGGCGGCGACCAACTGTCCTCTCTCCTGGCGAACGCCACGCGCGACCACGACAATGGCGACGATCCAGATGCCTATCAGAGTCAGGTACGCGGCGATCTGTGGGCTGCCCTGAACTCCGAGTGCATCGAGCAGTGTCCGGCCGTTGCTCAGCACGATCAACCCGCCCACCGCCGTACCGAGAAGACGCGGGTGGAGTGAGCGAACCGTCCAAGCCGCGATTGGGGCCGCGATGGAGCCGCCGACGAGGAGCGCCAAGACAACCGGGAGGGCGAAGACCGAGGTATCGAGCGATACCAGGAACCCGATACTGGCGCACAGGGCGACCACGAACTCGCTAGTCGAAACCGTCCCGATAACCTTGCGCGGCTCCATGCGGCCGGAGGCCAGCATCGTCGGAGTCGCCAATGGTCCCCAGCCGCCGCCACCGACGGCGTCGAGGAAACCGGCTACTAGACCGAGCGGCGCGAGCAAGGGCCGCCGCAGCGATCCTTCACGGACCTGGATGCGGCCGCCCAGAAACGCGAACCGCACTAGCACGTAGGCGCCGAGAATCACGAGAAAGAGGGAAATCCAAGGCCGGGCGGCGTCACCGTCGAGATTGCTCAAGACGGTCGCACCCGCGAACGCCCCCACGCCGCCGGGGAGGGCCAGCCAGCGAACGGCGCGCCAGTCGGTGTTGCCCAATTTCCAGTGCGCCGCGCCGGATGCCAGCGTGGTGCCGACTTCGGCAAGATGGACGCTGGCCGAAGCGACAGCCGGAGCAAGACCGGCGGTAAGCAGCAGCGTCGTGGACGTGAGCCCGTAGGCCATCCCCAGCGCTCCGTCGATGAGCTGGGCGACGAGTCCGAAAATTGCCATCAGCAAGAACCTCTGCAACCCCACGCCCGGCCCCCTCAGAAATGTCCACAAAATCGGTGGACATTGGGGATTCTATAGGGAATCCACCATTTGTCAAGAGCGCGATCGTGCGGTGCCGGATTCGGCAGCCGCACACGGACAGAGACCACGCTGCTGTTGGAATGGTTCGTGCATTGTCCGCTCGCGATTGCTCTCGTTCCTTCTCGACACCAAAGACCGAAAGGAGTCCGCAGATGGTCCAGCCTCTCTTGCGCGGCGTCGCTCGACTGGTCACGTTCCTCCTGATCGCTCTGGGACTGGTCGTCGCCCTGCTGCCCGTTAGCTCCCCTCCCGTGGTGGCCCAGGAGGAGACGGCCCAAGCCGATGCCACCCTCCGCGTCATGCACGCCGCACCCGGGGCGCCGTCGGTCGACGTCTTGCTCGACGGCCAGACCCTGCTGGCTGATCTGGCCTCTGGCACCGCCAGCTCCTACGCGACGCTGACGGCCGAGGAGCACCGGCTGCAGATCGTCCCCACCGGGCAGTCCGCCGATGCCGCCGTCGTCGATGAGACCATCGATGCCGCCCCCGGACAGGCCTATCTGCTGGCGGTCTTCGGTCTGCTCAACGAGCTCGACGGCGCCGTCTACGCGGTCGATCTGGGCGAGATCGAGCCGGGCACGGCCCGGGTCCGCCTGATCAACTTCTCCCCCGATGCCGGCGACATCGACCTGCTGGAGACCGGGGGCGACGAGTGGTTCGGCAACGTCGGGCTGGGGGAGGCGTCCGACTATCAGGAGCTCGCTCCCGGCACCTACAGTGGCGATGTGCGCGGCGACGACGATCGCGTGCTGGAGACCATCCCCGACCTGACCTTCGCGGAGACGCGCGTCTATGACGTCGTGGTCGTGGGCCAGGTCGCCGACGATTCGCTCGCGGTGCACGCCCTCGTC
This sequence comes from Chloroflexota bacterium, assembly GCA_019348515.1. Lineage (GTDB taxonomy): Bacteria > Chloroflexota > Chloroflexia > Thermomicrobiales > UBA6265 > JACCXM01. The sequence continues at coordinate 4,108 of JAHWJF010000124.1, forward strand.
ACCACCGTCTCGCCGCCCTGCGCCGAGGTCCTGGACCTCACCGGCGCCAGCAGTGACGCCTGTCTGCGCCTGGTCCACGCGGCTCCGGACGCGCCCCCGGTCGACCTCTACGTCAATGACGCCCAGATCGCGCAGGGCTTGGCGTTTGGGACGGCGACCGAGTATGTCACGGCGCCCAGCGGCGGGGGCCGCGGCGTTCGCGTCGCCGCCGAGGGCACGCCGGTCGAGGAGGCGATCATCGACACCCCCCTCGACTTCGATCCCGGCCAGGCCTACGAGCTGCTGGTCACGGGCGGCGGGGACGATCTCGAGCTGACCATCACCGGGACCGACCTGCGGCCGCTGGCCGCGGGGCAGGCGCGCCTCCGCCTCATCCACGCCTCGCCGGAGGCGGGCGCCGTCGATATCGGGGTGGCAGGGAGCGAGGAGAACCTCTTCGAGGGCATCGACTTCCGGGAGGCGACGGAGTATGTCGTCCTGGATGCTGGCGAGTACGCGCTGGAGGTGCGGCCTGGCGGCGAGGACATGACCGTCGCGCTGCAATCCGAGGCTACGCTCGAGGAGGGGGTGACCTACGACCTGGTGGCGTTGGGCCGTCCGGAGGATCAGACGCTGACCTTGCTGGCGCTGATGGCGGCGGTGCCGATCCAGATCGGCGATGTGGCCACGCCGGCGGCGGCCAGCGAGGACGCGGTGGCCGCAACGGTCGTGCCGCAAGCCATCGAGGATGTCGAGGCCTCGCCGACCCCGGTCGGTTGACAGGAGTGGCGCATGTTCGGCTGGCGTTTCAGTCGTCTGCGTTGATCCCTGAACGCCCCGACTCCCCCCTCTCGCACGAGCGAGAGGGGGGGGACAAGGTAGCGTGGTCCCCAGAACGACTATCCTGCATACCGTCGCCCCGCGATCGCCGTTGACACGGTCCCACCCGCTTCCATTAAACTCTCCGGGTACATAATTCGTATAACAACAGCGTGGCCCGGTGACCGGAGATGGCGCCCGCGTGGGGAACGAGATTGTGCTGCCCTCGCGTTTGGTGTCCCGAAGCCTCTCGGAAACCAGATGACGCGGGAGGCTCCAGCAGTGGTCCAGACCCATCCTCAGCCGAGGGTTACCGGCGCGAACGGCGCACAGACGGACGGTGTTCCTGGCGAGCGTCCGATCATGATGTCGGTCCGCCACGCCACAAAGCACTACAAGACCGGCACCGGGACCGTGCACGCGTTGGAGGATCTTTCGCTCGAGATCCCCAAGGGCGAGTTCATCTGTATCCTTGGTCCGTCCGGCTGTGGCAAGAGCACACTGCTCTGGGGCATGTCCGGCTTGCACGAGCTGACTGACGGTCAGGTCATCGTCAACGGCGCGCCGGTCACGGGCCCCCGGCCCGAGATCGGGATGATCTTCCAGGATGCGAACCTGCTTCCCTGGCGTGACCTCTGGCAGAACATCCAGTTCCCGTTCGAGATCAAGAAGATCGACTTCAAACCGTATGAGCCGCGTGTTCGGGATCTGTTGGACGATGTCGGGCTGGCGGGCTTCGAAAAGAAGATGCCGCGCGAGCTCTCCGGTGGTATGCAGCAACGCGCCAGCATCGTGCGCTGCCTCTCCTACGATCCAGACGTGATTCTGATGGATGAGCCGTTCGGCGCGCTCGATGCATTTACCCGCGACGAGATGAATCTGCTCATCCAGAAAATTTGGATGGAGACCGGGAAAACGATCGTCTTCGTGACCCACAATGTGTCGGAGGCAATCTTCCTGGCCGACCGGGTCGTCGTCCTCACCCCCCGGCCGGGTCGCCTGGCGCACATTTTTCCAGTCGATCTGCCACGCCCCCGGACGATCGATATGACATTCTCCCCGGAGTTCATCCAGATGATTCTGAAGGTCAAGGCGACGATCGAGCGAGGGGTCCATGGCAACGTGGCGGCCACGGCGGACGTGCTCGATTTGGGCTAGCCAGTGCGGCAATCGCCGCTCAACAGGCATTAGGTGCGGCGGGCGGCAGGAGAGCGAAGATGGCAAGCGAGCTACGAGAAACACTTCCGACATTCAATCAGCAGGGTAATGAAGAAACCGCCGACGTCGATATTACGAACTGGTCGGCCCTGACCAGCACCGCGTTTGCCAAGAGCTGGGGAGAAGCGGCCGCGATCGTCGGGCTGGCCGTGGTCGTTATCGCCGGGTTGGAACTCCTTTTGCGTGCGGCGAATGTGCCCGCGTACACCATGCCCTTGCCGAGCGAGGTGGGGTCCGCGCTCCTCGGAAACTTCAGCCTCTTCGCGCCACATCTCGCGGCGACGCTCCGGGTGTTGGCGATTGGTTATGCGATAGGCGCGATCATTGGCATCGTGCTGGCCGGGGTAATCACCCAGTTTCCCTTCGCCGAAAAGATCATCACTCCCTATGTCCTGCTCCTGGTAACCACGCCAATGATTGCGCTCGTGCCTCTCCTGGTACAGAAGATGGGGTTTGGCCCGGCGCCTCGTATAATCGCGGTTTCCTTGGCCGTCGGCCCGATGGTGATGATCAATTCGGCGACCGGGTTCCGGCGGACAGACCTGGCCAAGATTGCCCTGGCCCGCTCCTACGGCGCATCGACCATGCAGATCTTTCGGAAGGTTCGGTTTCCGCTGGCCTTGCCGATGATCATCGTCGGGCTAATGGTCGGGGCCATCTTCGGCATGCTCACCGCGGTCGGCGCGGAGATCGTCGGCAGCGGCGAAGGGCTGGGAAACCGGCTCATGTTCTACTCGTCACGGATCCAGATGGCCAATTTCTGGGCCGTGATCGTCATTCTCGCCACGATGGGTATTCTCATTTACGTGTTCTTCTATTGGGTCGGCAAACGTTGGGCGAGTTGGCAGGCTTAGGGGATGAATGGCGCTTCGGCGCGGATCACCGGCTGCCGGTCGAGGTTCGCCCGGCAGTGATCGATTGGGGGACATCCGCTCGGCTGTCCCGGCGATGAAATCACGGAGGAGGCATTTCATGAAGCAGTTGTCCATTGGGACGATGCCTGGCATCTCGCGCCGACGGTTAGTCCAGAGTGCCGCGGCTCTTGGAGTCGGCATGCCGATGACGGCTCTTGGAGGACGCCTGCAAGCGTTCGCGCAAGACGGCCGCAACTCGGTGATCTGGGTCTCTCCGCGCGGCACGCTCGAAGTACTCGACGATTACCCATACTGGGTCGCCCAGCGATTTGGCTATTTCGGAGATATCGAGACCGAGCTGCTACCCGCGATCATGGAGGCAACATCTTCTTCCAAAGCCGTGGCAGACGGTCAGGCCGACATGAGCTACGTGTCGCCGGGTGTGTTTTCCCTGGGTGTCGAGGCAGGCATCGATCTCGTCTCCGTCTGGCAGATGGGCGCGTACGACGTCTTTGACATTGCCTTTAACAAGGACAATACCGAAATTACCTCTGTGGCCGATCTCGAGGGGAAGACGGTCGTCCTCGGCGACATCGGCTGGTCGTCAATCGTCGATCCGATGGTGGCCCAGGCGGGAGGCGATCCAGCCATGGTGCAGTACAACGCCGCCGGCCCTGGCTGGGGCCCGGCCCTTGCCGAGGGCCAGGCTGACGCCGCGCTCTGCTGGGAGGGTCTCCGCGCTCAATGGTTTGCGCAAGGGCTCGACTTCAACTACATCCTCGGCAAGGACTGGTCGAAGTTCCCGGCCAATTCCTTCCAGATCCGTCGTTCCGACTTCGAGGACGAGTCTCTCGCTGAGCTGTACACGAACTATCTCCGCGGCTGGGCCATGGGACTCGAGTTCGGTCACCAGAATCCGCGCGCCGCGACGCAGATCACGATGGAGGTGCCGAGCATTGGGCCAGCGCTCAACGATACGTTCGAGGACAAGGCCGTTGCCGTCGAATCGATGTGGCAATTAGCGACGGTCTACCGCGGTGATTGGCCGACCCGCGAGGGCTGGGGCTGGGCCGACATGGAGTCGTGGACCATCTTCCTCGACACGATTCGGGAGATCGGCCAGCTCACACGCGACATCAGCGCGGAAAGCATCATCTCCAACGACTACGTTGCGGGCGCCAACGACTTCGATATGGAGCAAGTGACGGCCGACGCCGAAAGCTTCGAACTCGCGGAGGAATTCGAGGCCGTTGCAGTGCCGGAAGGCGCTGGCGCCTAACCTGACGCCGGGTGTTTAGTGTCGGGTGGTGATATCACCCGACACTGGACGCCTGGAACCAGCCCCTCTGCCACATCGCCCCCATACGAGGTGAATGAATGCCTGCCGAGCCGCAACCCGAAAAGCGGTTCCACCATATCGGTCT